>PIVZ01000802.1 GCA_003354045.1 bacterium | reverse complement strand
CAGGTCGATACAGTTCGGGAAGTTGTCCGGATTGGGCGGATCCTCGCCCGGGATTGTCTCTAACAGCCCTTGTATGGCGCAGTGGCGGAAGTCGATGCTGCCGCCGGATTTGCTGATCTGTTGTTTGAGAATCGGGATGGTGTCCTCCCCGGGCTCGACCCACTTGGTCGATACGTTGCCCCACACGATGCTGTTGTGAAGGAGAACGGCGTTACCGACCAGGAACAGCCCGGCACCGTTCTCGGTCGCCGTGTTGCCGGCGATGGTGACGCCTGCGAGGGTGGACGGTCCGCCCAGCACCATGGCTCCACCGTAACCCCCGCTCGGCAGCGGGTCGGTCGAGGGAGCCGACGGTGCATCGTTACCGCTAAACAGGCTGTTGATGATCGTGACGTCGTTGTAAGCATACAGCGCGCCGCCGCTGTGGGCCTTGTTGCGTAGGAAGATGGAGTTTTCGATGGTCAGCTGTCCACCCGCCATGATAGCGCCCGCCGTGGTCGGCGTTCCACCGGCAGTTAGCCGGCGATAGGCGGCCAGGTTATTCGCGAAGATCGAATCGAGGATGGTGAGGTCGGAACCGAAGTCGTTATAGATCGCGCCGCCGTTCCCATCCGGGTCCAGGCTGGAGCCGATTGCAGCGTTGCCGCTAAAGATACAACGTTGGAAGATCGGCTGGCTGGCGCCGCCGCTGTAGACTGCGCCGCCACGGCCGATGTCGGTGGAGTTGTCGAGGAGTTTGCAGTCGGAGAACACGGGGCTGCTGTCATAGATGTAGACAGCGCCCCCGTAAGCCGCGGCGCTGCCGATAAGCGTTGCATTGGCGATGGTAGGGCTGGCGTTGTGGATGAAGATCGCGCCGCCCCCCTGCACCGCGGGGCCTTCGAAGCCCACGGGCCGGGCGTATCCGTGCTCAATGACGAAGCCGTCCAACACGGCCGATGCGCCGACGCTGCTAGCGGTGACCACGTGATGACTGTTGTCGCCGGCGTTTCGGTATACGCGGTGGGCGTTCACCCAGTCGGCATAGTCGTCGAAGTTCAGGTCTCCGTTGAGGACGGTGGAGTTGACGAGGGGGTCGCGCTGATCGCGTTGGGTCTCGCCGCCGGCGAAGCCGCCGTACAGTTCCACGCCGTTCTTTAGACTGTAGGTTGCGGCGCGATCGCCGCCCGGGCCTGCCGGCGTGTAGATGCCCGCGGAGACCCAGATCTCGTCGGCCGTCGTCGCCGACAGGGCGGCGCCGAGATCGACGTAGGCGTCGGTCCAACTGCTTCCGTCATTGCTCCCCGAGGCCCCTGCATCCACGTAGACAACCGCTGCCGCGGAACTCGCCCACAGCAGCACCGCTGCCAGGACGGCCACCGCCACACCCGCTTCCCCTTCCTTCAGGGTCGCGACGATCTTCTCCTCGCTGAACCGTGACTTTCTCAACTCCTCTCCTGCTTCAGCTGGGAGAGTCTAGCATCTGGTGATATCCAATTGGAGTTGACCCCGTAGTGTTGTGCCTCTCAGAAACCTCATCCGCACACCGATCATTGACGTATCGCGGGACTGAAGGGGGGTTCGCGTCCGGTGTTCCGCCGAGCGGATTCTCAGCCGGGCGAATTCCCAGCTCGATCGGGAGATTTCTGTCGAGTACTCGACAGATTTTGCCCGTTCACGTTGGTAATCTGCTCGGGTGCTCTTCAACGAACATCCGCTCGCAAAGGATGCGATCGAACATCCACCGAGGAACCTGAAAGCAGTATTGGCGAGGCTCCTGATCCGGTAGACTACAACGCAGAGAGGCGTCCTGTGGACCGGCAATCTCTTCTACGATCAGAAGCTCTCGGCCGGATAATGGGTGCCATTGGTACTCTACCCGTCGTCGCTCGGTTTTGTGGGTAGTGTGTCGGCTACTTGTATCA
>PIVZ01000801.1 GCA_003354045.1 bacterium | reverse complement strand
CCCAGGGCGTGACCATCGCAGCCGGCGGCTACCTCGTGTTGTGGGCCGATGGCGATACCGATCAGGGAAGCACCCATGCGGACTTCAAGCTCAGTGTCGCCGGTGAGGCACTCGGCCTATACGGCACCGACGGCAACACGCTGATCGACTCGATCACATTCGACGCCCAGACCACCGACGTCTCGTATGGCCGCTTATCGAACGGTGGGGAAAACACGGGGGTCATCGCCACGCCGACACCCGGCGCAACCAACGGCTCATGAAGCGTTAGTCCCATAAGAGGTGAGCCGCCGCGTCACGAGGGAGCCCGACGCGCGTCGGCTCCGCCTGCGCGCCGCAACGTCCTTCCTTACGATTTAAGGCCGCGCTCGCCTTTGGCCCCACTGAAACGCCAAACGTATAGTGAAAGCTGAACCCACGCTTGACGGCGTAGCCAACTCCGGGGCAGGAAGGACTCACGAGCCCTCCGCCCCATGATCAATTCGGATTGAGAGCGAGCCATGAACGCAAGACATCTTATAGCCATGGTGACGACATGCGCCGCTGCGTGCGTGCTTCTTACGGCCTGCAACGCCGCGCCATCGACCACGCCGAACAACCAGGTCGACCCCGACGAGACAACCAACGACAACGCCACGTCCGACAACTCGACGGACGAAACGCCGGATGTAGTCCGCCCAGACGGGTGGAGCGACGAGACCCACGGCAAGAACGCCGATCCGGGCTACGACACGGTCTTCACCGATGGGCAGGTCAAACGCCTCGACATCGTGATCGAGCCGAGCGACTGGCAGGCCATGCAGGACGACATGATCGAAATCTACGGCGAAGCGGGCTCCGGGCCACAACAACCTCCGCAACCTCAACCACGTGTCGTCGGCGGTTCCATCATGGACCGCGAACCCGCCTACGCGCCCTGCACCGTCGACTTCGAAGACAACACCTGGCTGCACGTCGGTATCCGCTACAAGGGTAACTCCTCGCTCGGCTCGGCCTGGAGGACCGGCAACGGCAAGCTGCCGCTCCACCTCGACTTCGACGAATTCGAGGACGACTACCCCGAAATCGACGACCAGCGATTCTACGGCTTCAAACACGTGGCACTGTCCAACGCGTTCTCCGATGCCTCGCTTATGCGCGAGAAGGTCACGCACGACATCTTCCGCGCCGCCGGCATCCCCGCACCGAGAACCGCCTTCTACCGTATCTACGTCGACCACGGCGAGGGCGAGACCTACTTCGGCCTCTACACCGCCACCGAAGTGCCAGCCGAGCCGATGCTCGCAGCCCAGTTCGGCGACGACACCGGCAACCTCTACAAACCCGAGGGCGACGGCGCGTCATGGCGTACGTTCGACCGAGACTCGTTCGTCAAGAAAACCAATGAGTCCGACGAGGATTGGAGCGATGTCGAGGCGGCCGTAGCGGCGCTGCACGTGGACCGCTCCGACGCAGCCGCCTGGCGTGCCGGGCTCGAAGCGACCTTCAACGTGGACGGCTTCCTGCACTGGCTGGCCGTCAACACGGTCGTTCAGAACTGGGATACGTACGGCAAGACGGCGCAGAACTACTACGTCTATGCCGATCCGAGCAACGGCGGACGCCTGACCTGGTTCCCTTGGGATCTGAACGAAGCAATCAAACCGGGCCACGACTGGAATCGTGAGGAGTCGCTCTCACTGGAATTCGGCGAGATCCAGGAGGACTGGCCGCTGATTCGCTACCTGATCGACGATCCGACATACCAAGCCATATATCAGTCGTACGTGCAAGAGACGATCGACGGAGCCTTCTCGCCCGAATGGGCTCAGTCCTATCTGCGATCGGCACATGAGTTGATCGAACCTTATGTGGTCGGCGCCGAAGGCGAGCAGGACGGCTACACCAACCTCCCCGACCCGCAGG
>PIVZ01000800.1 GCA_003354045.1 bacterium | reverse complement strand
GGTGATGATGTCGAAGCCCTCGTCGACGATCTTCTTGAAGAGCTTCGGGCTCCAACCGCCGCGATCGAAGATCACCGTCAGGCGCCTCTGTGCGACCAGCGAGCGCACCTCGGCTAGCACCTCCGGCAGGATCTTGACGAGGCCCTTGTTGGCTTCGGTGGTGACGACGAAGAGTGGCTCGCCCTCGGCGTCGTTGACCCAGTAGTCGGTGGTCGCGGGCATCGAGATACGCATGCGGGCGACGTGGGTCTTCGGGATGCTGTGCTTGCCGTGGTAGGCGCGCACGTGTCCGTCGAGATAGAGAAAGCCCATGGCGTGCCCCCGGGTGTCGACTCGGTGTTGGGCCAGGGCGTGCCCGAGCTCGACGGCCCGGCCGTAGCTGGCCAGCCGAGCGAGCTTCCTGCGCAGCGTCTTGACCTCGGGCGCTCGGTCGAGGCCGAGGATGCGGCCGAGATCCTGCGGCGAGCGCTCTTTGAGACCCTCCACGTGCTTGACGCGCAGCAAGGCCATGAGCAGGAACGTGACGATGCTCGTGCGCAGGCCATAGAACGCCGGACCGATGCTGGCGTAGACCTCGTGGGCGATTTCGAGCACGCCGCTTTGGACGAGAGCCGGAATCGCCAGCAGGGCGCCGACACCGGCAACGTCGCTGCCGGGGCGGAACAGGGGCGCAGCGTCGTCGAGCAAACCGAGGCAGGCCAGCGAACGGTCGACGCTGCGGTCACTCGGATCTGCGTCCAGTGACGGAGGGACCCAGTCGGGGCAGAGGCTCGAAGCGGACAGGTTTGGGTCCGCACCTTCCGTGCGAGCTCGCTGCGCCTGTTCCTCACCCTGGGCCGCCTCAACAGCGGGTTTGTCGACAGCAGTCCGAGGGGGCTGCTGGCCAGAACCGGACAGGTTTGGGTCCGCACCTTCCACCGCTTCGGCGGCCGACCCGTCAGCTCCAGGCACCTCGTCGTGTTGGCCAGAACCGGACAGGTTCGCACCCACGTCTTGCGAGTTGTAGAGCGAGAGCTGCTCGGGCTGCTGCTCCTCCCACCCCAGGCGACGCAGCAGCTTGCGCACGGCCTTCTCGTCGACCCCGATGCGGCGCGCGATCTCGCGGTTGGAGTCCCCTTCTCCCTTCCAGAGACTGACGGCGTCGGTGCGCGAGGCCGGCAGTCTCGCGCGACCTTTGGGGTAGCCGATTGGGCGTCCGAGAGCCTGGAGACCGCCCGAGGCAAAGCGCTCCTGATTGCGACGCACCGTGCGATCGGAGACGGCAAAGGCGTGGGCGACCTCATTCTGCTGCGCCCATCCCAGGTTGACGAGGTTCACCGTCGCAAGGGCCTCGCTCATCCGGTCACCCACGGGGTAGTGCATCATCGGCATCCCGCAAAAGCTCACGACTCGGTAGCCGTCCTGCGTCCGAAGACGGCACTGCTCGCCGACATGGACCACGCTGCTCTCTCGCGTTGCCTCGTCCGGGAAGAGCTGATCTTGTCCTGCTGTTGTGGCTGCCATGCCCGAAAGCATGACACCCGTGGCGACACCGCGGATCCGGCGAATCTGCGCGGGTCAGGTCGGTCTCGGAGACCTCAGGCAGCATCGGTCGATGGACCGACCGCGGCGTCCAGAGAGCCGCTCCGGTCCTCAGACTGCTGCTTCCGCCATCCTATGTATGCTGGTACACAGGTTCCAGGATCATGCCGGCAGCAGTAAAAAAACCGGACATGTTTGGGTCCGCACCCTATCGGGGGCAGAGCCCCTATTTCCGAGGGTTTGCCAGGGGTAGGTCAGGAGTTCTGGCCTCTGCAACGACTCCAGTCGCAGCCCGTCGTGGTCCGTACCCTGACGGATCGCCAGGTCGTAGGCGGTCGACATCTCGAGGCTGTCTCCCCTCAGCTAGGCGAGCCCCGCCCTCAGG
>PIVZ01000209.1 GCA_003354045.1 bacterium | reverse complement strand
CCACACCGGGAATCTCGGCCAGCCCGTCGGCAAGATCGCCCGAGCCCTCGGGATGATGAACGACCAGGTTTCTGATCCCTGTCGCGGTCAGCTCGTCGATCCCGCGCCGGTCGGGCAGACGGTTCGTTATCCTTGCGACGTTGGCAAACGACGGAACCACAAAAGAATTGTAGCAGGCGACCACCGGCCGCAGGTGGTAGGCGCCGAGGAATACATACTCGGGCATCGGCCCGAAGACGTACTTCATGCTCGCACCGTAGGGTAGGTTGAGAATCGCACCCTCGTGCCCGGCCTCGTCGAACGATCGATAGGCGGCAAGCACCTGCGCATCGGGTGCTCGCTCCGCGAGTCTCACCTCGCGGCTCTGTTGGTACACGACGCGAGTCACAGCGGGGTAGAGGGTCTCGAGCCCAGCCGCCAATGCGATCACCGCTACCAGAGCCGCACGCACCGGAACGCTCTGCCTCATCAAGAGACGTCCGAGACCGATGCCGCCGAGCATCGTCAATCCGGCATATACACCGAGCCTCAGCGCACCGGGGGCACGCAAGAACGACATGACGGGCACCCATTCGCTGAGCGTCGTGTAGAGCGAAGGCAGCTCCGGCCCGCCTGGCCACACAGGGCCTCCCGCACTCATGAGCAGGCAGGTAACGAGGCCGGCAACAACGGCAGGCACCGGACTGACGAGCCGCCGCTCGCGTCCCGCCACAAGCATGGCCGCCATGACGAGCACCGTCGCCCCTACCGAGACCGCCCCGCCCGGCAGCAGGTCGGCATAGCTGACGAAGTACTTCAGCCGTCCTCGCATGGCCTGCCACACGGCCTGCTCGCTGAGATAGGGCACCAGGAGGGCCGTCAAGACACAGACAACCAGAGCCATGGCAACGGTGAGCAGTATCAGCCGCTTGCCGTCGAGCAGCTTCCTGCGCTGTACGAGCCGCACCATGCCGAAGGGCACTGCGAAGAACACAAAGGCGAGTAGCGGGTAGCTGCCCGTCAAAGCCTGAAAGCTAGCCACCACCGCCAGCAAAACCATGTCACGCGGGCGGCCTCGATCGATCAGTTTTTCGAAGCAGAAGATGGTGAGCGGAATCCAGTGCGTGCCGACGACCGCCAGGTGAGCGAGATCGCCGGTCCGTGCCGGATGGTAGGCAAAGAGCAGCCCGGCAATGAAAGCCGCCCCCGCAGAGCCCGTCCAGTGCCGCACCAGGATGAACATCGACATGCCTGCGATCACCACGACCGCGAGGCATGCGAAGTTGTAGGTAATCAGCGGATCGCCGGTCAGAGCCAGCGGCAGTACTCCGAGCAATCCGGCCTCGATCATGTGCTCGCCCAAGAAAGCGGCGTTGGGCGTGGGGTGGCATAGCCCGTGGTCGATCAGCGCACCGAGATTTCCGCTGAGAATCGACGATGCGTTCTTGGTCGTGCCCCAGATCGTCAGGCGCTGATCGTTCACGATCAGCCGCGCGAAACCCTCATCCGGTTTCTCGACCGTCGCACGGGGCAGCGCTACGTGAGTGTTTGCCTGCAGGGCCAGCGGCCAGGTCCACGCCGCGTAGATCGCCGTGTAGGCCATCACCGCGAGCGTCACTGACAGAGCCGGCTTCGTCTTGATCGATCCTAGGCTGGGTAGCACACCGTCTTTCCGTCGCCCGCTGGCGGTTGCGTGATGATATACGGCGCCTCGTCGCGCGCGCAAGGACGGGCCTGCTCAGCCGCCGAGGAGCAAGCAGGCGGTGTAATGGCCGTCGCGGTTCAGCAGAGACGGAACCCGCTCCCGGCACTGTGCCTCGGCGATCGGGCAGCGCGGGTGAAACGGGCAACCGGCCGGAGGGTTGAGCGGACTCGGCACTTCGCCTTTCAACACCAGTCTCTTCCTGCCGTCCCCTTCGACCGTGGGTACCGCCGAGAGCAACGCCTGAGTGTAGGGATGCCGCGCAGAAGTGTAGATCTGCTCGGCCGGTGCAAGCTCCACGATGCGCCCGAGATACATCACGGCAACGCGGCGGCTGACGTGCTCGACGACGCGCAGGTCGTGGGAGATGAAGGCGTAGGTCAGCTTCATCTCCTCTTGCAGCTCCATCATCAGGTTGAGTATCTGCGCACCGATGGAAACGTCGAGGGCCGAGACCGGCTCATCCGCAACGATGAAGCGCGGTGAAACGGCCAGAGCTCGGGCAATGCCGATCCTCTGCCGCTGGCCGCCGCTGAACTCGTGCGGATAGCGGTCGTAGGCGTTGTAGCTGAGCCCTACCCGTTCCATCAAGCCGAGGACTTCCGCTTTCAGCGTGCGCCCGCGCGCCAGCCCGTGAACCTCCATGCCCTCGCCGATTATGCGCCCGACCTTCATGCGCGGATTGAGCGAGGCATAGGGATCCTGAAAGACTATCTGCATCTGGCGGCGCTGGCGGCGCATCTCGGCGCGGCCGAGCGTGGCCAGGTCCACTCCGTCGAACTCGACGCGCCCGGCAGTCGGCTCGAGCAGCCTCAGCATCAACCTTCCCAGCGTGGACTTACCCGAGCCCGACTCGCCGACGATGCCCAGCGTCTCGCCAGCCTCGATGTCGAGATCGACGCTGTCTACGGCATGGACGACCTTGTCGCCGCGAGAGAACATCGCGCCCTCGGCCTTGAAATGGCGCACGAGCCCGACGGCCCTTACCAGCGGCACGCTCATCGGGCGCCTCCTGCACTACGCGCGGCCACTATGCATGCGGCGCTATGAGAACCGCCCAGCGATTCGAGCTGCGGGTCGTGAGACTCGCATGTCTTTTCGGCCACCTCGCAGCGGTCGCGGAAGCGGCAGCCGGAGGGCAGGTTCCACAGTTCGGGCACCACACCCGGGATGGTGCTCAGGCGGCCGCCGGCACCGCCCAGCCGCGGTACGGAACGGAGCAGACCACGTGTGTAGGGATGCATCGGGGACTTGAAGACCGCGCTTACCGCGCCCTCCTCGACCAAACGGCCAGCGTACATGACCAAGACGCGCTCCATGTGCTGGGCGACCACTCCCAGATCGTGGGTAATCAGCATCAGAGCCATACCCAGCCGCTCGCGCAGCGATTCGAGAAGATCGAGTATCTGCGCCTGGATGGTGACGTCGAGAGCAGTGCTGGGCTCGTCCGCAATCAGCACCCGCGGTTCGCACGAGAGTGCCATCGCAATCATCACCCTCTGGCGCATGCCTCCGCTGAGTTGATGCGGGTAGCTGGCGGCACGGGTCGCGGCATCGGGGATCTCCACCAGCTCGAGCATGCGCACCGACTCGTCCCACGCCTCACGCTTGCCAAGGCCGCGGTGCAGGCGGACGGCCTCGCTTATCTGGTAGCCGACGGTGAGAACCGGATTCAGCGAGGTCATCGGCTCCTGGAAAATCATGGCGATGTCGTTACCGCGCACGCCGCGCATGTCGGCTTCCGAAAGCGAGAGAAGGTCGCGGCCGTCGAACCCGACGCGCCCGCCGAGTATCTGTCCGGGCGGACTCTGCACCAGCCGCATCACGGAGAGTGCAGTGACGCTCTTGCCGCAACCCGACTCACCGACCAGCGCCACGGCCTCGCCTGCGTCTATCGCGAAGCTCACGCCATCGACCGCCACGGCCTGCCCCCTGTCGGTGTCGAAAGCGGTTTTCAGCTCGGATACTTCCAGTAAAGACGCCACGTCGCGCTACCTTCCTTTGAGCCTCGGATCGAGCACGTCTCGCAACCCCTCACCGAGAAGATTGTAGCCGAGCACGGTAATGAGGATCGCCACGCCGGGACACACCGATAGCCACCACGCCACCTCCAGGGTGTCCTTGCCTTCCGTCAAGATGTTGCCCCAGCTCGGGGTGGGCGGCTGCACACCGATGCCGAGAAAGCTCAGCGCGCTCTCCGTCAAGATGGCGCCGGCGACACCCAGGATGAAGGCCACGAAAACCGGCGCCAAGGCGTTGGGCAGGCCGTGGCGCATGATGACCCGCACCGGTCGCATACCGAGCCCCTCGGCCGCGACCATGAACTCACGCGTGCGCAGGCTCATGAGCTCGGCCCTCACCAGCCGGCACACTCCCATCCACGAGGTCACGCCGATGACGACCATGATGTTCCAGATGGTGGCATCGAGATAGGCGATCACGGCCAGAATGAGAAAGAACGTCGGGAAGGTCAGCATCACGTCCACGAAGCGCATGATGATGGCGTCTACGAGACCGCCGCCGTAACCCGCGATCGCACCGAGCGTGATGCCTATTGCGCAGGCTATGCCGACCGAGACGAAGCCGACCATCAGCGATATGCGCGAGCCGTAGATCATGCGGCTCAGTACGTCACGGCCGATTCCGTCGGTGCCGAGCAGGTGGTCGCGGCTCGGCCCCTCGAGCACGCGGGCGGTATCGAAGGCGGACGGGTCGTAGGGGGCCAGCCACGGCGCCAATGCGGCCACCAGGAACAGCACCACGACCACGATGGCCCCGGCCAGCGCCAAACGGTTTCGCATGAGGCGTTGGAAAGTGCCCATCAACGCGTCCTCAGGCGCGGATCGGCGACCGCGTACATGACGTCGGCAAGTAGATTGCCAATGAGCGTGAGGGTGGCGCCGAGCACCAGGATGCCCATCACCATCGGGTAGTCGCGCATCATCACGCTGCTGTAGAACAGCCTTCCCATGCCAGGAATGGCGAAGATGGTTTCGAATATCACCGAGCCGCCGATCAGCGCCGGAATCGACAGACCCAGTATCGTTATTACCGGTAGCAGCGCGTTGCGCATGCAGTGCCGGTAGGTGACCACGCGCTCGCTCAGTCCCTTGGCGCGCGCCGTGGTCACGTAGTCCTGGCGCACCACCTCGAGCATGCTCGAGCGCATATAACGGGAGAGCCCGGCCAGACTGGTGACGGCGGCTATCGTGACCGGCATCACCAGGTGGGCCGCGCGGTCGGCGAGGCGGCCGAAGAAGTCCAGCGACTCGTACTCGAGCGATTTCAGGCCGGAGATAGGCAGCCAGTCCAGGGTGGCTCCGAACAGCAGCATGCACAGCAGCGCAAGCCAGAAGGTCGGCATGGCGAATCCGAGGAACACGAACACCGTGGTGGCTCGGTCGGCCACCGTGTACGGATGGGTGGCCGAGTAGATGCCTATGGGAATGGCCAGGGACATCACGAGGATGAGCGAGAGGACGTTGAGCCCCAGCGTGACCGGCATGGCCTCGGCGATCTTGTCGAGCACCGGCCGCTTGTCGGTCGAGAACGAGCGGCCGAAATCGCCGTGCGCCATACGCTTGAGCCACAGCCAGTACTGCACGTGGTAGGGCTTATCGAGCCCGTAGTACTGTTCGAGGCGCTGGCGTATCTCGGGGCTGGCATCCGGGTTCATGTCGGTCATCAACTCCACCGGCGAGCCCGGAGCGAGATGAATCACCATGAAGGAGATCAGCGTGATACCGATCAGCAACGGCACGAAGCCTAGGAGCCTGCGTACCAGGTAGGCCAGCATCTCTCAGTTCGCGATCGCGTGCTTCTGCAACGCCTTGGGCACGTACCACTCGTGGAAGTTGTGGCCTATCCCGGAGGGTGCAGGTTCGATGCCGTGAAAGCGTTGCTGGACCACGGGAAGGGCCTCGGGAACGTAGAGGAAGCTGTAGGGCTGCTCCTCGGCGAGGATCTCCTGGAAGCGGTCGTAGTAACGCTTGCGCTCGTTCGGGTCGAATGCGCGGCGCCCCTTCTCGAGCAGCCCATCGACCTCGTCGTTGGCGTAGGAAACGAAGTTGAACTCCTTGGCACCGGTTTTCGACGAGTGCCAGATGTCGTACTGGTCGGGGTCCGGCGAGAGGCTCCAGCCGAGGATCACCGTATCGAACTTACGCTTGTCCACGAACTCCTTGAGAAACGCGGACCACTCGACCACGCGCACGGCCACGTCCACGCCGACGTCCCTGAAGCGTTTTTGCACTATGGTGGCGGTCTTCAGCCGGCTCTCGTTGCCCTGATTGGTAAGAATGGTGAACGAGAACCGCTCGCCGTCGCGGTCGAGAACGCCGTCGCCGTCGCTGTCGGTCCAGCCGGCCTCGCCGAGCAGCGCGCGGGAGCGGTCGGGATCGAACGGGTAGCGACGCACGTTCTCGTTCTGCCAGCGCGTGCCGGGTTTGTAGGGACCGAACGACGGGTGGCCCAGCCCGAGCAGTACGCCATCTACGAGCTCTTGCTTGTTGATGGCGTGGGTGAGCGCGCGACGTACGCGCACGTCCTGGAACACCGGCCTTTGCAGGTTATAGCCGAGGTAGGTGTAACCGTTGCCGACGTAGCGATACTTGTTGAACTCGGCGCTGAAGCGCTTGGTGTCGGTCTGCCTCTGGTACTGCACGGGTGTGAGCCCCATGGTGTCGATCCCACCCGACTTGAGCTCGAGGAACTGGGTCGCAAGATCCGGTATCACGCGCGAGACGACTTTCTCGATGTAGGGACGGCCGCGATAGTAGTCGTGGTTGGCCACCAGCGATATGCGCGTGTTGGTCTCCCAGGACTCGAACTTGTGTGAGCCGAGCCCTATCGGGTGGCGACCGAAGCCGGTCTCGTTGATGTTCTGGCCCTCGAGCAGATGCTTGGGCAGCACGACCAGATAACCCCACGAGGCCAGCGCCGGAGCAAAGGGCTGCCCGTAGGTAACGCGGAAGGTATGATCGTCGATCAGCTCGAAACTATCGACCTGCCTGTAGTCCTCGGCATAGGCCGTGAGCGTGTTCGGGTCGCGTATGAGGTTGAAGCCGAACTCGACGTCATGGGCCGTAAATGGCTCGCCGTCCGTCCATTGCACGTCCTTGCGCAGGTGAAAGGTAATGCTCAAACCGTCCTCGGATATGTCCCAGCGCTCGGCCAAACGCGGCTCGAGATGGCTTAGCGTCTTGTCGTAGGTTACCAACCCGTCGAAGAGGTAGCCGGCGATCGTATGCGAGGCACTGTCGCCCGCCACCATCGGTATCAAATTGGAAGCGTCCCCGATGGTCCCGTTCACTATGGCGTCGCCGTAGGCCGGCGTGTCGTCGTAGGTGCTCTCGGACGCGGCTCCGCCTGAGGCGCCCTCGCGCGAGTCCCCGCCGCCCGTGCACGCGGCCACGGTCAGAGCCAAAGCGGCCGCCGCGAGTAACCCGTGCCGCATGTTCACTGGAAGGCTCATTTCGTTTTCCTCAACGCTACTGGCCGGCGTCCATGTCCACCACTTTCGCCGATGGAGGCACCTTTATGCGAAACGTCCCGTCACCGACCGCGATGTCGCGCCAGACCTTGTCGTAGGTCAGCTCCAGGCGCGCGCCGTCGGCGAACAGCAACTCCACCTCGTGGGCGACGCGGGCACCATCAATGTCCCGGTAGCCGCCGAAGCTGGCCTCGACAGTGCCGAGAATTGCCGAATCCAGCAAGGCCAGGTGTGTGGGCTGGAGATGCTCGTGATCGAGCGTGAGCAGCGAACGCCCACCATCGGCCAGCCTCCGCTCCCATGCCACTCCTTCCGGCGAGCGCGTGACATGGCCCGGCCCGGCCTCATCGAGCTCGGGCGGAAGGCCGCGCACCAGGAATGACAGGGTGACCGGATGCAGCGGCACGCCGGCAAAACGCTTCACGTTGCGGCGACTTGCCGCACCTTCGTAGTAGACGCGGTCGCGGTAGTCGAAGGCGCTGAGGCGCGTGCCGTCGGTGGCCAAGGAGTAAGTGAGACCGAAGGGGTTCATCACATCTATGCGCACGCTGCCAGGCGCACGCACGAGGATCATCTGGGAGGCACGGAAGCTCTCCGTCGGGCTCTTGTAGCG
>PIVZ01000208.1 GCA_003354045.1 bacterium | reverse complement strand
GTTTTGTCGCTGCTCGCCACGGATTGCGTGGCGCCCAGTACGCGCTAGTGTTCAGACGGCCGCGCCGATGCGGCGCAGGGATGAGAGATGCTAGCGGTAGGCACAAGGATTCGCGTTCCGCTACGTGAGCTGCACTTCGAGTTCACGCGCAGCAGTGGTCCGGGCGGCCAAAATGTAAACAAAGTCGCTACCAAGGCCGTGTTGCGCTGGCAGGTACAGCGCACGACGAGCCTTCCAGCCGATGTTCGCGAACGTTTTTGTGAACGCTACAAGCGCCGCATAACCACGCAGGGCGAGCTGGTGATGAGCAGCCAGCGCTTTCGCGACCAAGGGCGCAATGTGGCCGACTGCCTCGAGAAGCTGCGCCAGATGCTGGGCGAGGTCGCGACGCGGCCCAAACCGCGCCGCGCGACCAAGCCGGGGCGTGGGGCGCGCGAGCGCCGGCTGCGAGAGAAACGCCTTCGCTCGCAGACGAAAGGGCGGCGCGGGCGGGTCGGTGGGGATGATTGAGAGCCGGGCCTCCGGTGCGTGGCTCAGCTTGGTCGCCACTCTCGGTGGCGACCAGCGCGCTCGGTGACGGGCACGCGGCCTCGGAGCGGCTCGGGCTCCGCTCAGAGCGAATCGAGGAAGGCCGCCAGGGCGGTCACCTCGTCGTTGCTGTAGGTCAGCCCTACCATCGCACCGTCGATAGTCCCGAAATCGTTGACCATCTGATTGCCCTTGCCGGCCAGGTCGCCCTCGGAGCCCTGTGTGTCGTGGGCTCCGGCCTTGTGACAGACGGCGCAGTCCAAGTCGTAGATGGCACGGCCGAGACCGATCGTATCGAGTGTCGTGCTGGTCGTGCTCGTCGACGTCGAGCTAGAGGTCGAGCTGCTGCTCGAAGTGCTCGTCGACGTCGTGGTGATCGTGGTGGTCGTGGTGATCGTGGTGGTCGTGGTGGGCGAGGTGGTCGTGGTGGTCGAGGTGGTCGTGGAGGGCGGGCAATTCTGTCCACAGTCCAGAACTATCGGCTTTCCGACAGCGGCCTTGAGAACGCGCAACGCGTCGGTAGAGGTCGTCTTTCCGGAGGCATCGACGTCGCATATGCAGGCATCGAAGGTGTCGCTACAGGCCGATGATCCTACCGCCGCCTTGAGAACGCGAAGAGCATCAGTCGTGGCGGGCTCAGGTCCCTCGGTCACCGGCTGACCGCAATCACCCACGTCACCCCACGAGATCATCGGGGCCACCAGCATGGCAACGACGGTGAGGAGGCTCGTCAGTCCGCGCATCATTTGCTTGGCAAGCATCGCTTGTCTCCGGTAGCCGGCGAAGGGCCGCTTGGCCGCTGGCCCGGCGCGCCTGGCCCTGGCTACAGCATAGAAGATTTCGGCAACCGCCATCAAGATGCCAGTTCGACTGTGATCAGTCGATCAGTTGTCAGTGTGTCAGTTGCCATCCATCGCTCGCCGGTCCACCACGGGGTCCGTGGCAGGCCACGTTCCGCTCGACGGTCCGGATGGTCAGCGCGGAGAGGCCGTTATATGGTCGCCGCGAATTCGACTCCGAGGCTGGCGAGATGACACGAGTGATTCCGGGTCCTTACGACCCGGCGGACATGAGCAGGTTCCTGGATACATTCATGTACGAGGAGAGCGCTTTCCTCGTCGATGAGGTGCTGAGCCTCGATGTCGAGCAACGGAGCATCGAGGCGGTTCTCGATACGACCCGGTCCCTGCCGTTCGCGGAGCGGCAACGCACCGATTCCCGTCACCCGGCGCACGTGGCGGCAGGCGAAATTCTCATGGTAACGGGCAGCCTCGGCTGCATGCACGCGTGGTTTTTTCACGGCTGCCGCTGGGACGAAGGATGGGCAGGGTTCGGCAACCGCATCCACAGGGCCGATTTCAAAAACCTCGCGCGCATCGGTCCGCCTCTCGCGCTCGAGTCGCGGGAGATACGGGCGAGGGCGGGGCCGCACCGGGTGGTTATTCGCTACGAGTTCCGATTCTCACAGGAGGACATCTTGGTATACGTCGGCGACCAGACCGCGATGTTCATGAAGGACCGCCATCTTTGATCTCCGCGTATCTGAAGCAGTCGATCATGTGGTCATTGACCATGCCGATGGCCTGCATGAAGGCGTAGCAGATGGTCGGGCCGACGAAGCGAAACCCGCGGCGTTTGAGATCTCGGCTGAGCGCCTCCGACTCTGGAGTGGTTGCGGGGATCTGTGTCATGCGTCTCCAGCGGTGGTGGATCGGGTTTCCGCCGACGAACTCCCATAGATAGGCGTCGAAGCTGCCGAACTCCTTCTGCACGGCGAGAAACGCGCGTGCGTTCGAGACGGTAGATTCCACCTTCAGGCGGTTGCGGACGATTCCCGGGTCATCGAGCAGCCGGGCAACCTTGGCTCCGTCGTAGCGGGACACGAGCCGCGGATTCAAGTTGCTGAATACCCTGCGGTAGCGAGGACGCTTGCGCAGGATGGTCTGCCAGCTCAGCCCGGCCTGCGCTCCCTCGAGGACCAGAAACTCGAAAAGCGTGCGATCGTCGTGTACCGGTGCGCCCCATTCTTCGTCATGGTAGGCGATCATTCCCTCGTCCTGGCCCCATTTACAGCGCTTCATATCGTCTTCCGTCGCCGGGCTTCCATTCCCCCAAGTTGCCTTGCTAATGTCACTACGGCAAGACTTAAGAGGCGGGGAGGGCTGTTGGCCGCCCCGCCACGTGGGCGGCGGCGCGGGGCGTTTGCGCGAGAAGGGGAGCGAGTGGACGAGATAATCGATGCTCATAGCCACCTGGGTGACATTCTCTACCACGGTGGCGGGGAGCTGATCGGACAGACCGGCGTCAAAATGGAGCCGATCTTCGATCCGGCAGCCATCTCTGAACGTACTCTGCACAGGGACTTCCTCGGCTCCGGGCGGCTCATTTATTCGTTGCTCGAAAAATGGATCACCCGCGCCGAGCGGGCGCGTAATTTTACCGCCACGCTCGAGAACTTCAGCAACTCGATGGAAGAGACCGGTGTCACCTACAGCATCTGTCTGCCCGTCCCTCCGCACGTGACCTTTGCCGATCTCCAACCCGTCGCTGACGAGGTGCCGGGGGTTATTCCGTTCACCGGCGTGGACTACAACAGGGACAGAAAGCTCGGCATTGCTCTCGAGGCCGACGTCAAAGCCGGCGCGCGCGGTCTCAAACTCCATCCGATAATTCAGAACGTCCCACTGATGGGCGAACGGACCCGCGCGGCCATAGATGCCTTCAGCGTTCACTGCCTCCCGGTTCTCTTCCATTGCGGGGTTTCCTCCTACTATCTCGGAATAGAGAAGGTGAAGGAGAATCCGAGCTATGGGGAGATACACTACGGTGCCGAACTGGTGCGCGAATTTCCCGAGGTATCGTTCATTGCAGGGCACTCCGGTCTCTTCGAGGTGCGCGACGTCATCAAGATGATGGGCGGACGCAGTAATGTGTGGGTGGATACCTCGTTTCAGTCGGTCGCGATGGTGCGCGAGTTGATCGGCGCTTTCGGGCCGGAAAGGGTGTTGTTTGCGTCCGATTGGCCGTATGGCAAGAGAGCGCCGGCGCTGGCGATCGCCAGGGCAGCCTGCGACGGCGACGCCGGGTTGGAGCGGAGGGTCCTCTTTGAGAACGCCGCCGAGCTGCTCGGCCTGAGCTGACCTTGCCGCGTTAGCGACTGCGTTTCGACAGGGCCGTCATCGTCTCTACCAGCTGATCGCGCAGTAGGTCGTCGCTTTTTTCGTTCCAGCCGTAACCGCTCGTGAGAACCGGACGAAGCAGGTTGAATCCGAGCACGGAGCTGATCAGCAGTGCCGCCGTGGCGCCTGCGCTCTCGCGTGAGGCGCCGGTGACGCCCTCGCGAAAGCTCTCTATCATGCGCTCGACCGCTTCACGGTCTTCGGTGAACTCCTCGGCGACGTCCTGGGCCGTCAGCAGCCCCGTAAGCAAGCCCCAGGCCAGCAGACGTGAGAATCCAGGCCGCCTGGTGAAGGTCTCGAAGACTACCCGCACGGCCGGTGCATCGCGGTTCCAGAAGGCCCCGTCGGCTTGAAGCGCGGCGATCTCACGCCCCATATCGCGCAACGTCTGGCGCAGTACGGCGCGCAGAAGGCCTTCCTTGCCGCCGAAATAATGGTGGATCAGACCGAACGAGACGCCGGCCTCGCGGCCGAGTTCGGCCAGGCCGAAGCCGTCCGGGCCCTTGCGCTCGAGCAGGTTCTCGGCGGCCGCGAGGATGTCGGCGATGGTCTGTTCGCGGTTTCGCCTACGCGTGCGCGCCGGGCCCTGACGGCCCTTGCGCGCATCCGCCGGCTGCGAGGTCTTCGGCACTACCTCAGTGTGGCACGGGCGTTCTTGACGACGTCGATACCGCGCTCCTTGACGCTCGCCTTGATCAGGAGGTCGGTGTCGGACTCCTTCCAGATATGCGTCACGATTGTCTCGCCCGGAATCACGGGAGCGGCAAAGCGGGCCTTGATCGATTTGAATCGCTTGGTGTCGCCGTCGCAACAGGACTGGACGACGGCACGGCAGATGTTCCCGTAGGTGCACATCCCGTGCAGAATGGGCTTGTCGAAGCCGCCGAGGGCCGCGAACTCCGGATCGATGTGCAGAGGGTTCAGGTCGCCGCTGAGCCGATAGATGATGGCCTGGTGCTCGAGGGTGGAGTACTCGACGCTCAGGTCGGGGTCACGATCGGGCGCTTCGTCGCCGGCTGCGGGGCCCGACTCACCGCCGAATCCTCCCTCTCCGCGTATGAAGATGGCGAACTCGTTTCTGAACAGGGGGTCGCCGCCGGTAGTCTTCGTCAGCGCTTCGAGCATGACGAGCGCGCCTTTGCCCTTGTCGTAGACGTTTGCCACTCGCGCGGTGGTCAGTGTCTCGGCCGAGGTCGGTATCTCATTACACAGAACCTCGGTGGTCTGCTCGCCGTGCAGGATCATCATCGGATTGATGTCGAACCCCGGCACGCCGAGTACACCGCCGAGCGCCGGGAAGGCCGGCACCACGCCCCAGGTGGGAATGACGCTCAGGCTGTTCTCATAGGTGTAGGAGAGAACCGAGGCGCTTACCGGCGACTCGCCGACGCCCACCCCGAGCCCCAGCGCATAGAGGATGACGTCCCTTTCCTTCCAATCAAAAGGTATTGCTTCCATCTCGCGGCCGACAACGGCCTTCACGTCTATGGGCATCGTCTGAACTCCTTGACCGTGGAATTGTCGTGAAAGTCGCATGGCACTGCGGCTTACCGGCGTAGCGCCGGCAAGCCGCAGCCATACTGCGATCAGCTCACATGCAGTGGGTGAGGCTGGCCTGCGTGGACTCCGCGATGGAGCGAAGTATCTTCGCGTCCGTCATGTCGTTGATGAGCGACCAGTTCTCGGCCATCTGCTCGACCGTGACGCCCTCGTCGGGGTTGAGCGTGCAGCCCTTCGAGCGCAGCGTCTCCAGGCGGCTTACCGCGCCCGCGCCTACCTCGTAGAGCTCTCCACTGACGTCGATGTTCTCCGAGCAGAGATAGACGACCAACGGTGAGACGTACTCGGGCTTGAGCTTCTCGAGAACGTTCGGTGGCATCAGCGACTCGGTCATACGGCTGGCCGCGACCGGAGCGATGATGTTGGTCTTGATGTTGTACTTCTCGCCTTCGAGGGCCAGCGTCTGGCCGAAGCCGATGACACCCATCTTGGCCGTCGAGTAGTTAGTCTGGCCGAAGTTGCCGTAGATGCCGGATGCAGAGGCCGTCATGATGACGCGGCCGTAGGCCTGCTCGCGCATGATCGGCCATGCCGCCTTCGTGCAGTAGTAGGAGCCCTTCACGTGTACGTCGAAGATGAGATCCCAATCCTCATCGGTCATCTTCACGAAGGACCTGTCGCGCAGAATCCCGGCGTTGTTTACCAGGATGTCTACGGTGCCGAAGGTGTCAACTGCGGTCTTGATGATACCGTTGGCTCCTTCTGCCGTTGAAACCGAATCGTAGTTGGCGACTGCGTCGCCGCCGGCAGCCTTGATTTCCTCGACGACCTTGTCGGCCATTTCGGAGCCTTTGCCGCTGCCGTCCTGGCTGCCACCGAGGTCGTTTACGACGACGTTGGCGCCATGCTGCGCGAAGAGAAGTGCGTGTGCACGGCCGAGACCGCCGCCCGCTCCGGTGATTACTGCTGTGCGTCCTTTGAGACCAAGATCGATGTCCGCCATTGGAAAACCCTCCAGAAGAATGAGTTGGAATGAGTCGGGCGGACTATATGCAGGCTCTTGCAATAAGTAAAGTTCCGTGTCGTATGTGCCGGCATGGACTTCGGGTTCACGGAGGAGCAAGAGCAGCTACGCGCCCAGGTGCGGCGCTTCATCGACGCAGAGTGCCCCATGGACCGCGTGCGCCAGATCATGGAAGGCAAGGAGGCGCACGATTCCGCGCTCTGGTCGCGCATGGCCGAGCTCGGGTGGCAGGCGCTCACGATTTCCGAGAGCTACGGCGGGGTGGGGCTCCAATGGGAGGACCTGATCGTTGTGGCCGAGGAGATGGGCAGAACCCTGTTCCCCTCTCCGTTTCTGGCCAATGCGAACGCGGCGCGGGCGATTGCCGAGCTCGGCAGTGACCATCAAAAGGGACGCTGGCTCCCTGCGCTGGCCTCCGGCGACCTGGTCGCCACCTTGGCTGTGCTCGAGGAGAGCGACGATTCGAGTGAGCGAGGCGTGCAGCTGGTTGCCGAGGAGGCCGGTGCGACCATCTTGCTGTCCGGCAAGAAGATGTTCGTGCCCTATGGCCAAGCTGCGGGTCTCATCCTGGTAGCGGCTCGCGAAGGCGACGGGGTGAGCCTGTTCGCGGTGCCGGCGGATACGGCCGGACTGGTGGTAGCGCCTCTCAAGCTTACCGACCGTACGCACAGAGCGGCCGAAGTGACCTTGGATGCCGTCATAGTGGACCCCGCCGACCGCTTGGGTGAGCCCGGCGGTGCTTGGAGCGATCTGCTGCGGGTGATGGACGCCGCCACCGTTGCGCTGTCGGCGGAGATGGTCGGCGCAGCCGACGGTGCGGTGGCGCTGGCCGCCGAGTACGCCAAGGTGCGCAAGCAGTTCGGCCATCCGATAGGCCGCTTTCAGGCGGTGAAGCACCGTCTGGCCGAGCTTTATGTGGCGGTCGAGTCGGCGCGCTCGCTGGTCTACTACGCCTCCTGGGCGATCGACAATCTAGACGATCCGGCCGCGCATGTTTCCATGGCCAAGGCCTACGCTTCCAGAGCCCTCGACGAGGCAGGCGAGGAGGGGGTTCAGATTCACGGAGCCATAGGCTTTACCTGGGAGTGCGACGCCCAGCTCTACTACAAACGCGGCCGCTATTGTCGAAATCTGATGGGCTCGCCCGCCTACCACCACGAGCGGTTACTCAGTATGCAGGGCCTCTGAGTCCTGGGAGCGCGATATGGATTTCTCGTTCAGTGAGCAAGAAGAGGCCTTCCGCCGAGAAGTGCGCGAGTTCCTCGCGCGTGCCAACCCGAACGAGCCCAGCGAAGTCGCCGACGGCGAGGACATCGAGAACTCCCTGGACCGGCTCCCGAAACTGATGGCATGGAACCAAGCCTTGTACGAGAAGGGCTGGGTGGGCTTTAACTGGCCCAAGGAGATCGGCGGAGGCGGCGGCGGCCTGCTCGAGCAGATGATACTCAAGCAGGAGGTCGGCGCTGCACGCGCGCCGATACTCGGACTCTCCTACATGGGGCTGGCGTGGGTGGGCCCCGGCCTCATTCACTACGGCACCGACGAGCAGAAGCA
>PIVZ01000207.1 GCA_003354045.1 bacterium | reverse complement strand
GAAGATTTCGATGTCTCTTCGTTGAAAGAGTAAGCGAACAACAAAATTTTCCTCCTGTATTAAATATTCCCTATTCTTTTCCAATACACGTGTTTGAATTGGCAGGAATTGGGCATTGCTTGTTATGATCACCACCCGAGAAACAGAAGAGAGCCTCAAACTAGGCATCGCAGCCATGAAAACAGGTCAGCGCCATAAGGCGCGCGAACTCGAGTCTGTCAAATGCATCGGGGGCAATGCTGATCAGATCTCCAGGTTCGGCCTTGTCATGTTGGCCTTCTCCGGCAACCGGGCCTCGCAGACCCAGGGCCGCGTAGAAACGATCGTAGACGAAAATACGATGTATCCGGCTGACGGGCATCGGAATCTGTCCGTGGTCGGAGACAACGATCACAGTGCTTTGTTCGTTCAAGCCCTCGAGGAGATCCCCAATGAGCGAATCCGTCAACTTAAGAACATTCGGGATAGCTTTCTTGAAGCAGCGAACGTGTTCGTCTTGGAGGTTCCATACCGGGCTATGGAAACGCTCGGGCTCGAAAAACTTCCAGAAACTATGCTCGACGGCATCAGTGCTGTGGCTATAGGTGATGACAAGATCGGTCGGATAACGCTCGGCGAGTGCTGCCGCCGTTGAAAGTGCCCAAGATTCCTCCTCGTAGGCTTCCTGCAATGAGCCGCGAAGGGCTTTGTCGCAGCTCAGGGGCGGTAGCAGTTCATCGATCGCACGAATGTCGGCTGTAAGATCGAGGTCGGCAGGGTAGGTGGGGCCGGGCTCACGTTTTGTTACAACGTAGCCGCGCACCTTCTCTGGAGGCCACCCGGCTCGATAATTGACCACGCCAACCGAACGGCCGGCATCGGACAACCAGTTCCACACTGCGCTGACTTTACGATCGAGCGAGCGGACGGGGACCATCGAAGTACCGTCCTGCACTTGGAATCCGTGGATCCCATGACGGCCGGAGAGCGTGCCGGTCGCCATCGTTGTCCACTTCGACGGTGAGCCGTCACCTCTGGTGATCATCGTTGCACGAAGGCCACCTTTAGCGAGCGAGTGAAGGTTCGGCAGCTCTCCCGCCTCCATCATCGGGTCAAGAAGACTCCAGGGAACACCGTCGATTCCGATCAGGAGAATCTTGGGCGATGAGTCGCGCGATTGCCCAATCTCGCTGGCCAGTATCTCGCCCGCGGCGAAGAGTATGCTAACGGCCGCAGCGGCGAATGAAGGGAGGACGCGAAGGAAACAATGAGGATAGCGAAACACTTTCAATATTGCCCCTCGGGTCGTCTACACGAATAGTTCAATGGAGGTAGCCCAGCGCCCTGCCTCCCAATAACTCTATCCGGCCCGGCTTCACGCGGCCACCCGCTCGTAGCGATGGTGGAGACCACCCGCACTGGCCGGTTGCCTTGTCCGGCCCCAAGACCTGCGGGACCGGGTCACGTGACGGAGCCCTCCGGGGCCGTTTACAGTATGCGGCGTGGAGCGGATGCACTAACCGGCCAGCAGGACGGGTAACGGGAGGTGCACGACCACGGTATGCGGCCAGCCGGGGTGGAACTCATACGTCAGAGAATCGCGATCTAGCGAGGAACCTTCCGCGAAATAGCGCTGGAGAGCCTGCCGGGGGAAATAGTCGAGAAGAACGAGATGAGTGGCGCCTTCCAGGCTGTTGATCGCGCGGATCGCGGCATCCCCGCCTTTCTGCGGCAGCCGTTTCGTTCGGAACCCGCTCCAGAAGGCCACCTTCGCGGGTCGGTTGGTAACGATCAGAGGATCTTCGAGCTCGGCCAGCTCGGCTAGTAGCCGTGAAGGCAGGATCGCTTCGACGGGTCTGGTGTAGCTACCGATGATCAACTTGCCGCGTTTCGGCACGACCGGCGTTCCATGAGACACGACGTGCGCACGAGCAGCGGCATTGGCGGAGACGCCACGCGAGGCGACCGCGAAGCACAGCGTCAAGCAAAGGATCAAGACACCTGCACCAACGGGTGATCTCACGCCGCGCGACTGGGCGATTGTCGCCGACAGGATCAATATGATGACGGCAGGTGGAAAGGCCGGTACTATGAGGCGCAGATCGATCGGGTCGAAGTCCACGCGGAGTCGAAGGGCGACGAGTGCAAGAAGGTACGAGACGCATGCTACGACCGCCAGGCACGCGAGGGGTTTTACATCGTGTGCCCTCGAACCAGGCAAGGCAGTATCGGCTGAGCCGTCCCTGGACGCGAGAGCGATCCATACGATCAACGCGACGCCAATAGCTCCGCACCATGCAATTGCCGAATTCGGCACGATCGTCAGGAAGCTTTCCACCACATCAGCGAACACTTCGGACAGCGTCATTGTAGATCTGCCCCGCCAACCCACGCCGCCCAAGTAACCCGTGCGAGCGTAATTGCGTCCCAACAACATCACTGTTGCGAGGCCATAGACCAGAAACACGCCGAGGTAAGCGCGCCAGGAGCGCCTACGGTCGGCGGAACGTAGCCAAAGCAGCGGGATAAGAGCACCGAAGGCAATGCCGATATAACGCGTGTATACCAGCGCCGTGGCCGCGAGTGTAAGGACGACGAGCGCGCCGAGCGCAGGCGTACCGTCGTCATGCGCCGCAGCGTCGAGACAGCGGTCGGCCGCGAACAGGACAAGCATGATCAGTGGAAGAGCCAGTGTTTCACTCCAGGCGAAGGCGAACACAGCTTGCGACGGTGTCCCCATGAGAACGAGCAAGGCGGCCAAGGCCGCCCACAGTTCGCCTGTGCGGCGGCGCAGGAGGGCGTAGACAAGGGCGGCGGTCAGGCCGAGGAAGAAGACCGATGCATGCGCGGCCGACTTTATGGGTGTAGCCCCCGTCGGCCACAGGGCGATTGTAAGAGGGTAAAGAGGCGGCCATTTCGTGAGAGCACGATACTCGGGAACGCCACCGATCTCGTAGCGACTGAGGACAAGACCGTGTCCCTCCCTGAAGTTACGGGCGATTTCGACGTAGCCGATGGAGTCGGAACTCGACATCGCGCCACGGGTGGTGAGTGGAGCGATGCTAGCCCATGCCAGTCCGAAAAGGACCGCTGTCACCAACACGGGGGTTCCACGACCGAAGACCCTTGTCACACGATTTTCGGTCTGCCCCATGACACGGTTCAATATCATGTGCGCTGTAGCTCCCGAAAACCCCATAGGCAACGGAATCATTGACGTGTTGTAGCGCGACGGAAGCGCTCACGTCCAGGGTTTTCGCCGGGCGGCGCAACGATCCTTGCACCGCGTGTCGCTGTGGAGTGGCATGATCGTTACGATCGTCTCAACGGGCTTTCAGCCAGCCTAGAAGCTTCATCGACTTGAGCCATGCCGAGGGCCCGGCGCGCAAGATCCTGTTCATGAGCGCGATCGAGTCGTACAAGGCATCGCGCTCGATGATCAATCCATCCTGGACGCGAAGATGATCCGCGATGCGCCACTCGTACAAGTCGTGGCCAATCGTCGCGTGCAAGCGCCACGCGACCATCAAGTAGTCGCCGTCGGCGGCCCAATGGTCAACTTCGCCGTATAGGTCGGGAAAAAGCCGGAACATGAGCTCGAATTCCCGGCGCGCCGCCGCCTTACCAATGATGGGTGGAGTGAGCGGTTGAGTGAGGCGTACGTCGTTGTGGAGCAGCTCCATGAAGCGGTCGATGTTCGGCCTGGCCCAGGTATCGGTGAATTTCCGGGCCACCTCCGCGACTGTTTGTGAAGGCGGCAGTGAGGTTGCTGTCTCTGCCAGCTGATTCGCGTTCGCAACACTCATCTCATCAATCCCTTCTCTCCTCCGCAGGCCTTCGCTCGTTCTTTGCCTCGCCAACCCATCACTGGTCGTGAGCGGCGTCTACGCAGCATGGCTTGCCGCCCGAGAGCGACGAAGCTTTACGGGTACTCCGTTCAGTATCGACTGCCCGGCGATCGCTTCGACGCGCTGATCGTCGGTCCAGTCGTTCGCGGAAACGCCCGCGTGAGTTCCGGCCACCGTTTGCCAAGGTGCACTGGGCTCGTGTCCCCAGCCGTGGGGCAGGCTGACGACGCCAGGCATGACTTCGTCGCTCACTCGCACAGGAACGTCTCCTTTGAATATCCGACTTTCCATCTCTGCGGGCTCGCCGTCGATGAGGCCTGCGCGCTCGGCATCGATGGGATTGACCAGGAGCACGCAGGAGTCGCGTCCCGCAACCAGGGCTTTGACATTATGCATCCATGAGTTGCAGCTGCGGAGCTCGCGACGCCCGATGAGTAGCACCTGGCTCGCATCCGCCTCTGTTTCGTCACGCTGCGAAATCTCACGCTCGAGATCGGCCATGGCGTCGAAGAAGGGCCCGTTCGCGATGTGGGCCTTGCCGTCCTTGTGGAAGATGCGGTGCGCGAATCCCTCACGCACCATGCCAAGCTGAACGCCGTGGGGCGACGCTTCCGCCTGCTCGAGCGTAACCCCCTTCTTCCATGGCAAGAATCTGTCGCCGTGAGGTCCTATGCGCAGCATCAGGGCGAGAAGTTTTCTCGGATGGAAACGCCAGCCGAGCCAGCCGGCCATCCTCAGGACAGCGTCTACCATTTTCATACCGGTCGGACCGCCGCCGAGTCGCGTCGCAATCTCGAGCATGATCTCCCAGTCGGCAAGCTCGTCCTCGCCTTTTTCGACCACCGGAGGCGAGACTCGTATTCCCGCACGCAGATCGAAGATCGCGGCAAGGGGCTCGGTATGGTGTTCGGCGAGCGCCCAGCAGGGCGGTAGGATGATGTCGGCATGGCGTGTGGTCTCGTTGATGAAGAGATCGACCGATACCTGAAAGTCGAGTTGCTCCATGGCCTTCGAAAGGCGTGGGCCGTTGGGTGTGGAAAGAACTGGATTGCCCGCCAACGTGATCATCGCACGTATCTGGCCCGGCCCGGGTGTCTCGATCTCTTCGGCCAGGATGGCCGCTGGTAGATCGCAGCCCGTTTCGGGGAGCTTGCGCACGCGGCTATGCCAGCGCGCGTGGCCGTTCATGCCGCCCATTTCCGAGATCGCCGCGATGTCGAGGCAGGGCTCCCCGAACATCCAGCCGCCGGGCCGACCCAGCCTCGAGCAGGCAATATTGACCAGATCATTGGCCCATGTCGCAAGCGTGGCGTGCTCGGAATTGCATATACCGATACGTGTGTAGACGACGGCGGCCTTGGCGTCAGCAAACTCGAGGGCAATCCGCCGAATCGTCGTCGCCTCGATTCCCGTCGTTTCGGCCACTCGCTCGGGTGTGAAGGCGGCGAGGCGCGGTTCGAGGTCCTCCCAGCCCGTGGCGACCTTGCCGATGGCGTCTCGGTCAATGCGGTCTTCGCTGACCAGCGCCTGCAGCATTGCGAAGAGAAACGCCGCGTCGGAGCCGGGGAGGATGGGGACGTGCTCGTCTGCGAGCTTGGACGTTTCGGTGTAGCGGGGGTCGACGGTCACGACCCGGCCGCCACGCGCACGAATGTCCCTGATACGCGACTTGACGTCGGGAGTGACCATGGCGCTTCCCTGGGAGACGACCGGGTTGGCACCGATGCAGAGAAAATAGTCGCTCCGGTCGATGTCAGGTACGGGCACGGTCATAGTGCAGCCGTAGAGGTAGTAAGAGGCAGCAAAGCGCGGCGAGATGTCCTGCGAGCCAGCGCTCATACGGTTCCTGGTTCCCACCGCCCGCATGAAGGCGGAGAGGAGGAGTACGCCGCTGTAATTGTGGATCATGGGGTTGCCGAAATAGACGCCGACGGCATCGGGACCGTGGTCGTTTCGAACCTGCTTCAAACGAGTTGCTACCTCTGCAAATGCCTCCTGCCAGCTGATCGGTCGGAAATTACCGTCGGACTCGCGACGCACAGGCCCACGCAGGCGCTCGGGATCGTGATGAACGTCCGCGATTGATGCACCCTTCGGGCAAATGTAGCCCTGGGTGATGGGATCGTTCTTGTCGGCTTTGACCGAAACGATCTGGTTGTCCTGCACTTCCATGATGAGACCGCATCCGGCTTCACAGAGGTTGCACTGGCGAGCTATCGACTTCTTCATCACTCTCTCTCCTTGGAAATGAAGGTGGACAGTGCGCGCCTGCCCTTTGCAGTGGCTGCGGTTTCGATCGCGCGCCTGATTGCGAGCCTTGCGCGATTGGCCGCGCTCCGATCCGCGTGCAATTGCGAAGCCCAGTTATGTCCGTGGACGTACGCATGAAACTCGAAGACGAGTTGCGCAGTATCGGCTGCCGCGCGCAGTTGACCGCGTCGTCTGGCGTTCTCGATCTCGTTCCGCATACAAGCGGCGTAGCCTTCGGTGAATTCGACGATCCGATCGCGCACCACGCCTGGACGGGCGTCGAACTCGGACGCGACTGCCGCCCAGAAACATCCACCCGAAAATACTTTGCTCTCGACGTACTCGACCCAACCGTCAAGCAACGCATAGAGGCGAGCCACGCCATCGGGAGCCTCGAGGGAGGGTTCGACAACCGTCTCGGCAAAGACGACCGCCGCTGTGTCGATCACCGCGAGTTGTAGCTCTTGCTTGGAACCGAAGTGCGCGAAGAGTCCGGACTTCGACATGTCCAGAGCCTTTGCGAGCGAGCCGATAGTCAGCCCTTCGAGGCCCTGGGCCGAGGCCAGATCGGCGGCTCTGCTAAGGATCTCGCGGTGGGTTCTGTCTCCGTGGGCCGTTCGAGCGCGGGTCGCGGCGACGATGTCTGTGGGCGTAGGCTGCATCGTTCTCTTGTTCGACGATCACAAATAGCACGATCGTGCTTTTTTGCAATAGCCGGAGGGAGACACCGGACACGTTGCTTCGACCGGATCGATTGTGCGGCGCGGCCGGATGCCGAACGGCTTCAGGAACTCCTCGAGGAGAATCTCCCCGGGTGGGATCAGTTCGAGCTTCTTTGCCATGTCATCCTTCCCTGCATCGGCGCCAACGGAGTACCGTCTCCGGCTGAACGATAACCTTAGCTTCACGCCAACCAGACCAGGTCTTGCGGAGACACGCCCAAAACATTCGGTCTAGTCAGGACAGGCGGACCCGGCGCGAACCAAGCCGCTGATCGAGCACCGCGACTTGGTGACGCAATGCGACGATCTCTGCCTCCAACGACGCTCGGGAGCGGAACGAATCAAACAGTGTTGAGAGAAAGAGTCGAAGCACGCGCTGCGAGCCTTCCTTCAGTGCGGCGATAGGTCAATGATCTCCGTGCGGATAAGGTTTTGGGGAGGCACACTCCCCCCCTAGAGCATCATGGCCACCTACCAGCAAGCCAGCGGAAGGATCAAAGTCAGTTTTAGAGAAGCTGCTGGCATGCTCTACCCCTACGTGAAAAGGCGGGTGATGGGGCAGGTCAAATCGGTCTGGCTGATCATTGCCTACCTTTTGTTCTTTCAGGCGGTGGTGCTGGGCATTCCCATCACCCAGGCCGGCGTTATTGCTGTCGGGCTGGCCTTGGTCATCGGGGGGCTGACCTTTTTCATGGAAGGTCTTTTGCTCGGGCTCATGCCGCTGGGCGAGGTCATCGGGGTCAAGTTGCCTCAAAAATCAAAGCTGCCGGTCATCCTGGCCTTTGCCTTCCTTCTGGGCCTGGGGGCCACCTTCGCCGAACCGGCCATCGGAGTACTGAAGGCCGCAGGTTCCACTGTCAAGGCCTGGGACGCACCGCTGTTGTTCCTGGTGCTGAACAAGCATTCGGACTACTTGGTGTATTCGGTGGGCATGGGCGTAGGCATCGCCGTGATTTTCGGGATGCTGAGGTTTCTGTACGACTGGTCG
>PIVZ01000206.1 GCA_003354045.1 bacterium | reverse complement strand
CAGGGATTCGCGACCGACCAGACAGAATCGGCATTTACCGCAGGAAGCTGCCGGGAACAGCGCCACGCGAACGCCTTCCCGCAGGCCTTCCACCGTAGCGCCCAGGTCCGCGACCACCCCGGCCACCTCGTGCCCCAGAGTGATCGGTGTACGCTCGACGGGAAGATCGCCGTCCACGGCCAGGTGAATGTCGGTCCCGCACAATCCGCATGCACGAACCGCGACGAGGATGTCTTCAGGCCCCGGCTCCGGAATCGGGACCTCCTCCAGACGAAGCGCCTGCCCTGGTTCGAGCAGCCGGGCCGCGAGCATCGTAGCCATCAGCTTCCTCCTGTCTTCTCGGCCGGGGCGATACCCGACGACAGCAAATCGAACACGACCGCCATCTCGCTCTCGTTCGGATGAGGCGCCGCCCCGAGATTCTCTCGTGAATCGCGAAGCACCATCAGCCCCGCAAAGGCGCCCCACAGTAGGTCAGCCACCAGGCGCGCATTCTTCACCCCCTGGCTCTCGCGCAAGATATCCGCCAGGCGCCGGAAGTTGTCACCCGAGCGACGCGCAAGCTCGGCGCGAACCTCATCGGTGACCGTGGCGGTCGATTGCGGATACGCAAGGTAGGCAAAGACGTGGAAACACTCCGGGTGCTCCTCGCGAACGGCGGCGAGGAAGTTCCACAAGCGGGTGAGCTTGTCGCCGGCCGGGACTTCGGCGATCGCAATCTCGTCGAGACCGCGCGCCATGAAATCGATCGCATCGAACAGCAGAGATACAAAGATCTCGTCCTTGCTCTTGAAATACCAGAACAGCGTGGCCTCGGACAGCTCGCATTCCTCGGCAATCTGCTTGGTGGTGGTTCCGACGAATCCTCGCTCCCTGACCAACCCGCGAGCCGCATCCAGGACCGCCGCGCGACGGGCCGCTCGCTCGCGCTCTCGACGTTCTTCGATGCCCACTCAGGCGCCCAGGCAGCGCGCGATGGTCTCGCGCTGGATCTCGCTGGTCCCCTCACCAAGCTCGAGCACCTTGCAATCGCGGTAGAATCGCTGGGCGGGGCTCTCGCGCATATACCCTTGGGCGCCGCAAAGATGCAGCGCTCTCTCGCAAGCCCAGGTAGCAGTCTCGGAGGCGAACAGCTTGGCCATGGACGCCTCCTTGTCGTGGGGCTCTCCGGCATCGACCAGACGCGCCGCGCCAAGCGTGAGCTGCCATGCGGCCTCGAGGCGGGTGGCCATGTCGGCCAGCGTAAAACGAACGAACTGCTGCTTGGTCAAAGGCTTGCCGAACTGCACGCGCTCGCGAGTGTGGGCCAGCGCCGCTTCGAGGGCCGCCCTTCCCAGGCCCACCCCGAACGAGGCAGCCGCGATCCGGCCCAGGGTGAGAACCCTCATCGCTTCGAGGAAGCCGGTGCCTTCCCGGCCGAGAAGGTTTGAGGCGGGAACGCGGCACGCATCGAAAACTATCTCCGACATCTCCGAGGCTCCCATTCCGAGCTTCTGCATGGGCTTGCCGGTCTGCACACCTTGCCGTCCGCGTTCGACGAGAAATAACGAAAGGCCCTTCAGCCCGCGCTCGGGCTCTGTCGAGGCAACCACGACCATGAAGTCGGCAAAAGGAGCATTGGTGATGTAGAGCTTGCTCCCGTCCAGTACGTAGTCATCGCCCTGTCGCACGGCGCGAGTTGCGACACTCGCCACGTCGGCACCGGCACCGGCCTCGGCATAGGCCCAACAGCCCACCTGCTCGCCGCGCAGAGCCGGCGGCAGAATTCGTTGCCGTTGCTCGTCGTTGCCAAGATGAAGGACGGCGCTCGACGCAAGCGCGGTGTGGACATAGAGACCGAGCGCTACGGCCGCCGAGCCGCGGGCGAGTTCCGCGCACAGCACTGCATAAAGGACCGATCCTCCCCCGCTCCCGCCCACCGATTCGGGGAACGCGGTTCCCAGCCAGCCCAGGTCGCCCAGCTTCTTGAACAGCTCGCGTGGATAGCGCTCTTCGTGATCCCATCTCTGGGCCTGCGGCGCGATCTCGCGCTCGACGAACAGGCGCACCTGCTCTTGAAACGCGACGGCTTCCTCGCTCAAGAGTGCTTCACTCATCGGACTTGTCCTCGTGGGCTTCGCTGCGCCTCCCGAAGCGGGGCCGGCGCTTGTTCTGAAACGCATCGACGCCTTCACGATGATCGTCGGTCTGCAGGCACTGGACCTGAGCGAAGATCTCGTAGTCGAACTCGGCCTCCATCGACAGGTCGAGTGACCGGCGGATCGCCCGCTTGGTAAATGCGAGCGCACGTGCCGGCCCCTGCGCAAATCTCTGTGCCAGCTTTGCAACGGCATCGTCCAGCTCGTCGGCAGGTACAGTCTTCGTCACGAGGCCGATTTGCTCGGCCTCGGTAGATTCCACAAAGCGACCCGACATCATCATGTCCGTCGCTCGGCCCAGACCCACGAGCCGGGGAAGGAAATAGCCCGCAGACATGTCACAGCCGGCCAGCCCGATCTTGACGAACGGCGCGCCCAGCCGGACCCCTTCCGCCGCGATTCTGAAATCGCTGGCCAGCGCAAGGCCCAGACCGCCACCGACCGCATCGCCGTGCAGACGCGCGATCACCGGTTTGTCCATCGAGCAGATCAGCCGGATGGGGTCGAGGTAGTGATCGACGATTCGCTCCCACTCCTCCGGTTCGCGCGGCACCATCTCACCTTGATCGGCACCCGCGCAAAACACGCGACCGGCACCGGCGAGCACGACCACGCCGACCTCCTCGTCAGACGCCGCCTGCTGCAGAGCGGAGATCAAGGTCTCGAGCGTGGGGATGTCGATCGTGTTCAGCCGCCCGGGACGGTTCAGCGTGACCGTAGCCACACCGTCTCTGATCTCTACGAGCACCCCTTCGGTCGTCGTCTCATCGGTCATCGTCTTACCCGTCGTCGTCTCGCCGGCTATCGCTTCGCCGGCCGCAGCGCGTAGTCGAACGCGCCTCGGAACACCACCTCGCCATCGGGATCGGTGATCGTCACCTCGATGGCAACGTCGCCCCGACCGGTTTCCTCCAGCGCGGCCCTCGCCGCGGCCGCCGCTGCCTCGTCCACCCTTGCCCTGGCGATCACGTCCGCCTCGGCGCGCCGTGCGTAGGTGATCTCGGCGCCACGAAGCAACCCGAAGGCGCGCCCGCCGGGAACGACGCCATAGGCAACCGCCCCGGCCGCACTCTCGGCCGCCGTGAACAGCGCCCCTGCGTGCATTGTCCCCACGTAATTAGTCACCTCGCGGTTCATCGGCAGCCTCACCTCCACGTCACCCTGGTCCTCGCGCACGACCTCTATGCGGTGGTGGGCAACATAGGGGATGGCCGCGAACATCGACTCGAGGTTCACGGCTATTCCTCCATGCCGAGCGCCCGCAGGAGGTTCTCACGCACCACCTTGCGAAAGATCGCTTCGCCGAGCTCGAGATCTTCGACCTCGGCAAGCGTGCTCTCGAACGGCAGCAACGGGTAGTCGGTGGCCCATATGACCTTGTCGCGGCCCCAGCCACGTGTGAACTCGACGAACGAGGTCGGCCAGTGCTTGGGCGTGCGCGCGGAGGTTTCGACATAGACGTTGGGATGCTTCCAGGCCAGCGTCATCATCTCCTCGTGCCAGGGTTGGCCGAGGTGACAACCGAGGATGGTAAGCTCGGGGAATGCCAGCGCGACCTCGTCCAGATAGATCGGCCGCCCGCACTCCGAAGGGAGAAGCGGCCCTGTGTGACCGACTTGAATCGCCACCGCAACGCCGAGCTCGGCGCACTTCATGAAAACCGGCCAGTAGTGCTTGTCGTTGGGAGGGAGCCCCGTGACTCCGTCGCCGTACATGTAGGGCTCGAGGCGGATGACCTTCATGTTCAGGTCGCGGATCAGGCGCTCGACCTCGCGCGCCACGTCCATGGGCTTGGCGAGAACGTTGACGGTTCCCGATCCGATGAACCTGTCCGGATGCGCCGCAACGAAGGCGGCGACATCTTCGTTCGTGACCACCGCGATGTCCTTGTGGTAGAAAGCCGACAGGACGCATTTGTCCACGCCGGAGGCATCCATCTCCGAGAGCATGTACTCGAGCGTCATCCCCTTCACGATCACTTCAGGGGAGTTGTATTTCTTGAATATGTGCAGGTACTCCTCGGGCCAGCGTTTGGCTCCCTCCGGTCCGATGTAAGAGGCCCAGGCATCGATCGCGATCCTTTCCCGACTCATGCTCCAATCTCCTTGTGCGACCGTCACCCATGACGATCGACTATGGCGGACCACCATCGACGGCGGCCGGCTGCGATTCCACGGTTCCGGGGGAGGCTGCCCCTGAGCCCTGGAAATCCGATTGCGTGAGCCTACGTTGAGTGCTACACGGTTGTCAAGTGACACTCGAGAGACCGCCAATCCGACCGAAACAGCGGTCTGGACAGGCGGCAATGGGCAAGATTCCGTGAGCTCAGGAGCAATCATCTCCGGGGTCGGGGCGACCTCGGTCGGACGCCTCGAGGGCGAGAACCCGTGGTCCTTGCAGGTCGCGGCGTGCCGAGCGGCGGTCGAGAATGCCGGCCTCGCGCCGGGCGACATAGATGGCCTGCTTGCCGAGCCCGGCTACACGCAGCCGGTCGTGGACGGCATAACCCCGCACTACCTGCGGCTCGGAGGGATGCTCGGTCTGTCGCCCGACCTGGCCGGAGCCGAGGTGCTCGGCGGCGCGAGCTCGGTTGCCATGATCCAGCGCGCGGCCGCGGCAATAGCCGCCGGCCTGTGCACGCACTGTCTGTGCGTTTACGGCGACGCCCCTCTGTCGGCGCCGGGAACCTTCGAACGCGGACGCGGCGACGACGCCACCCATGGCCTGTTCGGAGCCGTGGGGATACACGCGATGGCCGCGCGGCATCACATGGATCTGCACGGCACCACCGACGAGCACCTCTATGCGGTGGCCAGCGCTGCACGCCTTCACGCGGCGCGCACCACGCACGCGCAATTTCAGGAACCGCTCGACCTGAAGACCTACCTCGCCTCGCCCTATGTTGCGGCCCCCCTTCGCAAGCTCGACTGCTGTCCCGTCTCCGACTGCGGCGCGGCCGTCGTAGTATCGGCCGAGAAGATGTGCCCGCCAGCCAACCACCCGAGCGCACGAATTGCCGGCATGGGTCAGGCGCACTGTCTTGCTCCGATGATCGACGAACGGCATCTGCGCAAGCTGCCGGCCGAGCGCTCCGGGGCTCGCGCCTTCGCAATGGCCGGCGTGACTCCCTCTGACGTGGACTTCTGCCAGCTCTACGATTGCTTCACTATCGTCGTTTTGATGCAGCTCGAGGACTACGGCTTCTGCGCGGAGGGCGAAGCGGGTGGCTTCGTCACCGGCGGAGGAATCGCACCCGGCGGCAAGCTGCCAGTGAACACGGCAGGCGGCCTGCTCGCCGAGGGCTACGGCGGCGGCATGTTGCATGTAGTGGAAGCCGTGCGCCAGCTTCGCGGCGATGCGCCCGGCAGGCAGGTCGAAGGAGCCCGCCTCGGCCTGGTAAGCGGGCACGGCCTGGGGCTGAACACCCACGCCACGCTGCTTCTCGAGGGAGTCGAGGTATGAGTGGCAAGCCACCGCCGATCCCCGACACCATCACAGATGCCTACTGGAGGCGGCTCGGCGAAGGCTTCCTGGCAGCACCGCAATGCGCCGGCTGCGATCGCATGTGGTTGCCGCCCTCTCCCGCGTGTCCTCACTGCTGGAGCACGAGCCACGAGCTCGTCGATTGCTCGGGCAAAGGACGGCTGGTGACCTGGACGGTCTACCACCGCTCCTATCACCCCGCCTTTGCCGAATCGGTGCCGTACGCCGTCGGTCTGGTAGAACTCGACGAGGGCCCGCGGCTCTTCGCCGGAATCGACACCCAGGATCCCGCAACGCTAACCTCGGGCATGCCGTTGGTGCTCTTCTTGGAGGAGAGAGAAGGCGGTTTTCGGGTGCCGGTCTTTCGACCCGGAAAGGCAATGGAGAAATGAAGTGTCCATAAAGGTTGAGAAGAGGGAACGAACGGCGATCATGACGATCGATCGCCCGCAGGCGCGAAACGCCATAGACCAGGAGACAGGCGAGGCCTTGATCGAGGCCTGGATCGACTTTCGCGACGACGAAGACCTGTGGGTGGCGGTCATAACGGGCGCCGGCGACAAGGCTTTCTGTGCGGGCGCCGACCTTCGCGGCGTCGGTAAGTTCTACGCCGAGCTCACGCCCCTCGAGAGACGCCGGCGTTCCGAGACTCTGCCCGGCTTCGGCGGCATCACCCGCAATCTGGAAATCTTCAAGCCTGTCATCGCCGCCATAAACGGTCATTGCCTGGCCGGCGGCCTGGAACTGGCACTTGCCTGCGACTTCCGTATCGCGTCGACAAACGCGACCTTCGGCCTGCCCGAGGTCCGCTGGGGCATAGTGCCCGGCGGCGGCGGCACGCAACGGCTCCCACGCACGATGGCACTCGGCCCCGCAATGGAAATGCTACTCACAGGAGAAGCCATCGATGCCGAGACCGCTTGCCGCTACGGGCTCGTCAATCGTGTTACTGCTCGCGAGGAGCTTCTCGACGAGGCTCTGAAGAGCGCGGCCGCAATCTGCAAAAACGGCCCACTGGCCGTACGTGCGGCCAAGGAGGCGGCAGTTCGCGGTCTCGACCTCACGCTCGCCGAGGGCCTCAGACTCGAGCAGTTCCTCGCCGAGCCGGTTCGCCAGAGCGAGGACGCGCGCGAGGGAGTGCGGGCGTTCGCAGAGAAGCGGCCACCGCAGTTCAAGGCGAAATGATGTCGCGACCGCTTGCGAACAATACCAGACGATCGAGATGAGGTAGCACCATGGCAACTTCAAAGAAGAGGCGTGGCATCGGCTCCTACGTCGCCTCAGGCGACTACTCCGACTACTGGAGCACGGCCATAAGCAAGGCCGAGCGGGGAAACATCCTCGTGCGCGGCTATCCGATAGAGGAGATCATCGAGCACCTGTCGTTTGTCGAGATGACCCATCTGGTGATCCGCGGAGAGCTGCCGAGCGAGACGGACGCGCGCGTGCTCGAGGCCGCCCTCAAGAGCGCCGCGGACCAGCAGCTCATCAACTCTGCCGCGTGCGCCGCGCGTTACACGGCCTCGGCCTCGCCGGAGACGGTAATTCCGGCCCTTGCCAGCGGAATTCTCGCGAGCGGCACGGTAACCGGTTCACCGCAGCAATGCGCCGAGATGCTCACCGCCGCTTTCGAATACGGCTGCGCCGCCCCGGCCGTGGCCAAGCGCTGGCTCAAATCTCCCGGCTACATTCCCGGACTCGGCCATCCCATCCACACCGATGTGGAGCCGCGCGCCGCGGCCCTGCGCGCCCTGGTCGAGGCTGCCGGCGCCTGGGGACCTGCCTGCGAACTGCTGGACGAGCTTCGCGCATTCATGGAGCGCGAGCGCGACCGTAAGCTTCCCGTGAACCTCGCCGGCATGATCGCCTGCGTGATGACCGATCGCGGCTGGCATCCCCTGGAGGTCGGCGGGCTCGGCGTTCTGAGCTACGGACCGGCGCTCGTCGCACACGCGGTCGAGGAGATTCAAAGCGGCGTTCCGCTGCGCATCATTCCCGAAGAGCTTGGCGCGCGTTACACCGGACCGGCTCCGCGCAACCTCCCCTCCCGTTTCCAGAGGCAGCGGTGAAGCAACACCCTTACTCGTTCTATCTTTCGAGGGCGGCCCGAGAGCATCGCGCCTGCGAGGCCGTGATCGACGAGGAGGGAGCGCTTAGCTACGGCGAGCT
>PIVZ01000799.1 GCA_003354045.1 bacterium | reverse complement strand
AGTGCACGTCCTGGTCTCTGACGAAGTCTTTACTGGTGAGTCCCGGAGCCTCCGGCGTGCTCATCCTCTTTCCTCCATGATGCTGCGCAATCTGTCGGTCAAATGGCCGCCTTTGAAAGGTGCACCGTTTACCTGCCCCACCGGAACCGCGTCCAAGGCGTACTGATCACGGATCACTCGCACGAGCTGCCCGAGGTTCAACTCCGGAACGATCACCGTTTTGAAGCGCTCGAGCACACGTCCTAGATCGGCCGGCAGCGGGTTGAGCCAGCGCAGGTGCACTTGGCCGACGGAGTGCCCCTCAGCATTGAGGCTGCTCACCGCTTCCCGAATCGCACCGAAGGTAGAGCCCCACCCCACTACCACCGCCTCACCGAACTCGCTGCCGACCACCTCGGTCGGCGGCAGCTCGTAGGCAATGCGCCGGACCTTGTCGGCACGCGTCCTGACCATCCTCTCGTGGTTATCGGAGTCGTAACTGATGTTGCCGGTCTCGTAGTCCTTCTCGATGCCACCCACCCTGTGCTCGAGTCCAGGCGTGCCCAAGAGCGCCCACGGCCGAGCGAGCGTGTCCTGATCGCGCAGATAGGGCTGAAAACCGACCGGCTGGGTCCAGAACCTTGCCGGTATCTCCGGGATCTCGTCGAACTTCGGGAGCTTCCATGGCTGGGCGCCGTTGGCGATGTAGTTGTCGGTAAGCAGCACCACCGGCGTCATGTAGGTGATGGCAACCCGTGCAGCCTCTATGGCCGCGTCGAAACAGTCCACGGGTGTGGACGCCGCCAACACCGGCAACGGCGATTCGCCGTTGCGGCCGTATAGCGCCTGCAATAGGTCGGCCTGCTCGGTCTTGGTCGGCAGCCCAGTGCTCGGCCCCCCGCGCTGCACGTTGAGAATCACCAGAGGCAGCTCGACCATCACGGCGAGCCCCATGGCTTCCGACTTGAGCGCGATTCCCGGTCCACTGGTGACGGTCACGCCGAGAGCTCCGGCAAACGACGCTCCGAGGGCGGCCGTCACGGCGGCAATCTCGTCTTCGGCCTGGAAGGTCACCACGCCGAACTCCTTGCGCTTGGAGAGCTCCTGGAGGACATCGGTCGCCGGAGTAATCGGGTAGCTGCCGCAGAAGAGTTGCCTGTTGGCCTTCGCAGCCGCCGTCACCAGACCGTGGGCGGTGACCACGTTGCCGGTGATGGAGGTGTAACGACCCGGCTCTATCTCGGCGGCCTTGACGTCGTAGCGAGTCGCGAAGATTTCGGTCGTCTCTCCAAAGTTCCAGCCCGCCTTGAAGACGCGAGTATTGGCCTCCACCAATGCCGCGCTCTTGCGAAACTTGGTCGCTATCCAGGCGATGGTCTCCTCGGTCGGCCTGCTGAAGAGCCACGAGCAAAGGCCGAGGGCAAAAAAATTCCGGCAGCGCAGCACCGACTTTTTCGGCAAATCCATGTCGGCCAGCGCTTCCGTCGTGAGCTTCGCCATCGGCAGGCCAAATACGCGCCAGCGATCGAGTTCACCGGTGGTGGTCGGATCCTCCTCGTAGCCGGCCTTGCGCAAGTTCGACTGCGTGAACGCGTCCGCATCTACCAATACGATGCCGCCTTCCTTCAGCTCTGCCAGGTTCACCTTGAGTGCCGCCGGGTTCATCGCCACGACCACGTCGGGCTGATCGCCCGGCGTCAAGACCGCGGCACTGGAGAAGTTCAGCTGGAAACCACTCACCCCGGCCAGCGTGCCAGCCGGCGCTCTGATCTCGGCGGGGAAATCCGGAAGAGTCGCAACGTCGTTGCCCGCTAGCGCCGACTCGTTGGTAAACTGGGTGCCGGTGAGCTGCATACCGTCGCCGGAATCGCCCGCGAAGCGGATGACGACGGTGTCTAGGACTTCGACGGGCTTGCTAGCGGCAAGCCCGGACTGC
>PIVZ01000798.1 GCA_003354045.1 bacterium | reverse complement strand
CGGTGCAGGTCATGAAGGCCGGCCTCCTCGAGATCGCCGACGTCTTCGTCGTCAACAAGGCCGATCGCGAGGGTGCCGTGCGCATGCGCACCGAGCTCGAGATGATGCTTTCCTTCAAGGCAAACGAGTCGGATGACGACTGGAAGGTGCCGGTGTTGATGACGTCGGCCACCAAGGGCGAGGGTACCGTGGAGGTGCTCGACGCGTGCTTGGAGCACCGCAAGCATCTCCAGGCGGGTCACGGCGGCAACCGTAAATCGGCAAGACTCAAAGCCGAGGTGCTCGAGATCTGCGAGGAGGAGGTCATGCGGCGTCTGCGCAGGGTGGCGGGCCGCAAGCCGCTCTCGGATCTGCTGGACGGAGTGGGCGAAGGGAAGAAGGACCCATATGGTGCGGCCCTCGACATCCTTGACGATAGCGAGCGCCTTGCCGCCGCACTCGAGGACGCCACCGGCGACTGAACGCGGTGCGTGTGCGCCCGTCGCGGTCGTGCTTGACAACGGCGGATTCCCGGAAGAAACCTTAAGTCAGAAATGGCGATGTAGCTCAGGCGGTTAGAGCGAGGGCCTCATAATCCCTAGGTCGGTGGTTCGAGTCCACCCATCGCCACCAGATTCCCCTGGGGTCCGTACCGGGGACATGGTTTACACTTCATACCGGGGACATCGTTAACACTTTTGGCCCGAACGGGTTCGGGGCCGGTGCGATCCAGGCCTCGTCAGCATCAAAGTATCCTAGATCGAAATCAAGGAAGCTGACAAGCCAAACCTGATCGGCTTCCTCGCGAATTCCCACTGTCTGCCCGGCAAAGACCAGGCTCAGGTTGATCTTGCGTTTGCCCAGGCAGATCCGGCCGCACTGGGTGACCCGGACCGTTCGGTCAGGGAACGGGTACTCGGGCTCCTCTGGCACCCGGTACTGTCTGGCCGAAGGTGTATAGAGCTGGGCCGGGTACCTTCCGCCCAGCGCCTGGTGCGGGCGCTCGTTATTGTAAATCTCCAGAAACTCATCAAAGCGACTTTGTTGCTGCAAGAAATTGAAGGAGGCTGGCTTGGTCGCTTCCTTCTTCAGCGTCAGATGCATGCGTTCGTGGCGCCCGTTTTGTTCGGGGTGCCCCGGCTTGATGCGTTCGATGTTGATGCCCAGACGCAGCCACCACACCGCAAGTCGGCTGAGCCCGAACAGGGCCTGCGAGGAAGCGAAGGGCGTACCGTTGTCGGTGCGTATCGCGTCGGGCAGGCCAAACTCCTTGAATGCGCGCTCGAAGACAGCGAATGCGAAGGTAGACTTCGTTGAATCCAGGCCCTCGCAGGCCAAGAGAAACCGCGAAGTGTAGTCGCTGATAGTCAGCGGGTAGCAGTAGCGGCGGTTGCCGAGCAGGAACTCCCCTTTGTAGTCGGCGCACCAAAGGCCGTTGGGCGAGCGAGCGTCGCTAAGAGCCGTTCCTTGCGCCTTGTGGCGACGCCGCTTGCGTCGCTTGACCAGCCCGTGGCGATCGAGCACCGCGTGGATGGTGCTCTTGGCCGGCGGCCGAATCACGGGAAAGTCTTGAATGAGCTTGTCTCGGATCTTCGGAGCTCCCCACGTCGAATGCTCCTTTTTCAGCGAGACGATCGCCCGCTCGATCTGAAAAGCAAGCCTGTTGGCGCTGCGGTAGGGTCGGCGACTGCGATCGTTGAGCCCCTCGAGCCCGAAGTCTTTGTATCGATTGAAAATCTTGTAGCCGGTAGGGCGTGAGATCCCGAACTCCCGGCAAAGGGCCGACATCCGCTCTCCATCGAGCAAGCGGGCTACGAATCTGAGGCGCTCATCCATGCGTTTACACTCTTTCCACGGCATCCGGGGTCCTCCCCAAATGCATCAATGTGTAAACCATGTCTCCGGTATATTCTGTAAGCCATGTCTCGGGTAGGACAC
>PIVZ01000797.1 GCA_003354045.1 bacterium | reverse complement strand
AGACCACATGTCGCACTTCTGTGTCTGCTCGCCAATGCCAAGCAGAATCTCTGGGGCTCTATACCAGAGAGTCTAAACATTAGGAGTCATTTGCTTGGTCGCGTAGGGTAAGTCATCGGGGCGGTTTCCGGAAGCGCGCCCAATCGAAATCGCCACAGGTCTCGATGAGAACGTGAACGCCAGCTTCCTTGAGCTTACGTGCCACCTCGGCGGTGTAGTCCATGATCACCGTGGGCTCGCCGCCCGAGAGCGTCACGCCGCCTCCCGAGTTGTCGTAGAATGGCTTGTCGCGAAGGAGCGTGTCCACCAGCTCGCCGGCCGGGTAGTAGATTCCAATCAACGAAAGTGCACCTGAGGGGCACTCGTCCACGCAATCGCCGCACAGTGTGCACGCCTTACGGTCGATCGCGGCCGGCCCGTCTTCGCCGATCGCGTTCTCGGGACACACCTCGGCGCAACTCTTGCAGCCGATGCAGGTCTCTTGGTTGAACATCAGCTCCGGTCCGGCGGCCGTGCACTCCGGGTTGTGGCACCACACGCAGCGCAGCGGACAGCCCTTGAAGAAGACCACCGAGCGAATGCCCGGCCCGTCGTCGAGACTGTTGCGCTTTATGTCGGCCACCAATGGCCGTCCGCGCTCGCTCATCAACCTGCCAGCGAGTGTTCGGTGCGATCGATGAGCTCTTGCTGTAGCTCTCGGTTGAGCTCGACGAAGTAGGCGTTGTAACCGGAGATCCTTACCATGAGGTTGCGATGGGCCTCGGGGTTCTCCATTGCGTCCTTCAGGGTAGCGGTCGAGATTACATTGAACTGCATCTGCATACCGCCTGATTCGAGATAGGTGCGCGCGTAGGCGGTCATGGTGTCGAGCGCCTGCTCGGGCGTGTCGTGCGGGTCGGGCACCACCTTGACGTTGAACGCTATGTTGTTCGGCATCTTCAGCGGGTCGAGAGCGGCCACGGTATGGATGTTCTGCAGCAGCGTGTCCTTGGGGCCTGGCGCCGGCGTGATACCGGGCGTGAAAGGCTTGTAGCGACGCCGTCCGCTCGGCAGGGCTCCGGAGAGATTCCCGAAGGCCACATGATTCGACATCGACCAGAACCCTGTCGTGTAGTGGCCGCCGCGGTAGTGGGGAAATCCCTGGTATAGATCGTATACCCAGGTGATGAGCTCTTGCGCCAAGGCACTGGACTCTGCGTCGCCCGAGCCGAACTTGGGGACCTTGTTCATCATTCGCGTGTGCAGGGCCTCGTAACCCTCGAAGTCCTTCTCCAGCGCGTCCAGCAAGGTGGCAAAGTCCACCCGTTTCTCTTCGTAGACCAGCTTCTTGACGGCCATCAGCGAGTCAACGACGTCGGCCAGGCCGATCATCGCCGTACCGGAGCTGTTGTAGCGAGCACCGCCGTGGACCACGTCCTTGCCGTTGTCGATGCAGCCGTCGATCAAGCTCGAGAGGTAGGGCGTGGGCCTGACGAACCTGTGGGTCTCGCCGAACAGGTTGTTGCACTCGACCGAGCGTTCGGCCACGTAGCGGTACTGTTCGAGGTAGGCGTGGTAGAACTTCTCGAAGGTGTCGAAGTCCGTGACCTCGCCGGTCTTCGGCCCGATCTGTTGCTCGCACAGCGGGTGGTAGCCGTTGTGGAAAGTCATCTCGAGCGGGGCCACCATCGAGAACATCATGCAGTTGGTGTGGCCGAAGTGGCGTCCCGAGCTGGTTGGTTCCACGCAGCCGGTGGCGCTCCAGTCGCGCGCGTCGTTTATGGCAAAGCCTTGCTCCTGCATCGTTGCGACCACCGCTTGGTCGTTGTGAATCGACGGCGTCGAGCCGGTGAGCATATTGACCTCGCAGAGGCGGCGTAGGTACTCGACCGAGTTGGCCTCAGGATGCCAGCGGGCGTTCAAGTTGGGATCGCGCAGG
>PIVZ01000205.1 GCA_003354045.1 bacterium | reverse complement strand
GTCACCGCCGCCGTCGGCCTCCAGGCCGTTGAGGAAGGCCTGGATCTTACTGGCGTGAAAGCTCAAATCGGTCCAGCGAACGACGAAGTCGTCGCCGCGGTCGCGGAAGGCCACCACGCCGATGCGCGCTATCGGCACCAGCGCCTGGATGCGGCGTACCAGACCGAGCGCGCGCGCCTTCATCTCGGCGATCACGTGCTGCATGCTCGCTGTGGCATCTATGACGAGCACGACGTCGAGACCTTTCTTGCGCAAGCCGCCTATGAAGGTGCCAAACTGACCCGACAGCCCGCCTACCGCCCCGGAAGTGGGCGAGAAACGGGTGTGTACTTTCACCAGCCGTTCCGAGCTCGGCCGCGGAAGCGAGAAACTGGCCAGCTCGGGCAGACGCACCGCACGCTGCTGAACGCGCTCCACCGCAAGCGGCTCGACCTGGGCGTCTTCGATGAGCTCTTCGAGCTCGGCATCGTCGATGGTGTCTTCGCGAACCGCCAGGCGCACGGTCGGACCCGCGGGTCGCGCGCCGAAACCAAAACCGTTGCTGCCGGCAGAGACAGTCAGGGTGGCCAGCAACAGCAACAGCAAGATATGGAACACGGCCGATATCGTATAGCCCTCGAGACGCCGCCTGAGGCTGGCGCGGCGCCACGTGTCCATAAGAATCTCTTTAAGTTTCAAGATGTTGCGCAATCTAGCGAGATTTGTCGCGGCGTACAAGGGTCTTTATCAAACCCCCGGCGGGGGCTCCGGCCGCACTCGAAAGCTGCCTGCAATTGTGTTTTATTGCCGCGCTAGTGGCTATCGCTATCATGGGCCGGCTTGCGGGGCCGGCCAAGGAGTCGATCAGCCGCTGAGTACCGACCGGAGACGACAGGGAGCCACTTGCGACACACGCTCTACAGCTACCTTGCGGGCCACGAGAAGAAGATCGGCACGGCCGAGCTTCTCGACTGTGTATTCGCCGGTGAGGGTGCCGACAGCGATTTCGGTCGCGAGTTCTTGCGCTCGCTGTTGGCCGACGACCCGCGTTTCATAGAGGAGCCTGTGGGAGCCTGGTCGATCGTCGAGGACAATCTCTTCGCGGCGCCCGTGGACGAAGCGCCCTTCGTGATCGTCGATCTCGAGACTACAGGACAGCGGGCCGATCGCGAAGGTATCACCGAGATAGGTGCCATTCGCATCGAGGGCGGGCGCGAGGTCGGTCGCTTCGAGCAACTCGTCAATCCCGGGCGCTCGATACCGCCGTTCGTGTCCAAGTTGACCGGCATAAGCGACGCCATGGTTGCCGATGCACCGAGAATTGCGGAAGTCATCGGTCCCTTCATCGAGTTTGCCGAGGGCGCGGTCTTGGTGGCCCACAACGCGGCCTTCGACGTGGCCCTGCTCGATCACCAGAGCCGCAGCGTGCTCGAGCGGCCGCTGGGCATGCCCTCTTTGTGTACCGTCAAGCTCGCCCAGCGCTTGTTGCCCGAGCTGCGCAAGACGTCGCTCGACTCGCTGTCCGATCATTTCGATCTCGAGGTCGGGGCGCGCCACCGGGCAATCGGCGATGCGGAGACCACGGCTGCCATACTCGAGCGTCTGGTTGCGATGCTGAGCGGGCAGGGCGCCTGCACGGTCATCGATTTGATGGCGGCGCAGGACGACCCGGAAAGTCCTCGCCGCTTGGAGATCAATGTCGCTCAAAATAAACTGGAAGATCTACCGGTAGTCGGCGGCGTCTACCGTCTCATCGGCGCCCAGGGAGAGAGTCTGTTCGTCGGTCGTGCCCGCGACCTGCGCGATCGTGTGCAACGCCACTTTCTTGGCGCAGACCATGCCAGCGATCGCCAGCTCGCGATGCTCTCCAACGTCTACGACATCGAGCACACCGTGACCGGCTGCGAGCTGGAGGCGGCCCTGGTCGAGGCGCGCGAGATCCGCCGCCACGAGCCGGCCTACAACCGCAGCGGCAAGCACCTGCCGCGCAACTACTTCGTGCGCATGTCCGGGCGCGGCGACCTGCCCCGTCTGCTCGTGGCCACACGCATAAAGCCCGACGGTTCGCTCTACGTCGGGCCGCTCAAGGGCCGCGCCTTCGCCGAAGACGCCGCCGAGCTATTGGCGGCATCTTTCCGCCTGCGGACCTGCGCCGGCCCGCTCTCGCCCGACCCGAGCTTCAAGGAGTGCCGTCTGGCGGCACTAGGGTGGTGCTCGCGGCCGTGCAACGGCAGCGTTGATGCCGGCAGCTACCAGGCGCAGGTCAAGGACTTCGAGTGCTTCTTGCGCGACGGCAACTCCGACCTGGGCGAGCTGGTCGAAAGATTGGGCGTGCCGCGGGGAAGCAGTGTCTCACGCCGCTTCCAGGCGGCCGCGCGGCGACTGGCGAGGCTGCGCCGCCGCATGCCGTGGCTGGTCAATAACTACAGCTACTTCGCGGTGGCGCCGGGGGCGGAAGCGGGCCTGTTCGTGATGGCCGTGGTCGGCGGTCTGTGCCTGGGGCCGGTCGACTTGCGCGAGGCTGGCGACATCGATTCAGTTGTGAAGCGGATACTGTCGGCAAACAAGAAGACCGGCCCGCGCCGCGTGAGCTCGCACGACACCGACGCCAGTACGATCCTCAACGACTGGTTTCACAGCCCGGAGCGCGGAGGGCGAGAAACGAGCATAGGCTTCGATTCCGCCGACCGAGCGAGTCTGGACGATGCCGTTGCGACGCTCAGAGGGATGCTATCCAGGGTTTCCGAGTAGGTCCGCTAACGAAAGACCCCGGACCGAGGCGCGCTCGCCCCGTTGAATGGTGTATACGGGTGGGCAATAAGAGGCTCACCCCGTGCCAGAAGCCGAGACCACCATTAACGAGCAGGCGGCCGCCCCCGAGGCCGCCGCCGAGGCAGCCAGCCCGCAGCGCCGCTGGCGTCGCCTAGTGTCCGACAGTGACGCGTGGCTGCTGCCGACCGCCGTTGCGATCGGTGCGATCACCGCCGTCGCCAACGTAATCTTCCACGGTGCCATCGGCGGCGCCTACGACTTCTTCTGGGGCGATCTCGGCGGTGGCCTCGGCATCGGTTCGCAACGGGTCACGACCGACGTCTATCAAACCGGCTTCGACAACCTGCCAGCCAACTGGTGGCTGATTCCCCTCATCCCGACCATGGGAATGGCCATCATCGTGATACTCGACCGCTGGTTTCCCGGGGAGATAAAGGGATACGGCCTGCCGCGCTTCCTGGAGATCGTAAACGTCAAGGGCGGCTACATAAGACGGCGCTGGATCACTCTGAAGACGCTCTCCAACGCGATAACCCTGGGTTCGGGTATGAGCGCCGGCGTGGAGGGGCCGATCGCGCAGATAGGAGGCTCGCTGGGCTCTACACTGGGCAGGACGCTGAGGCCGTCGGCCGAGCGGCTGCGGGTGCTCATTGCCTGTGGCTCGGCCTCGGCGATAGCGGCCACGTTCGGAAGCCCGATAGCCGGGGTCATGTTCGCCGAGGAAATCGTGCTGATCGGGGCCTCGCAGCTCCAGTCACTCTCCCTCATCGTGCTTGCCACGGGAACGGCCACGGTGGTCTCGCTCTGGCTCCAGGGCGAGCATCGCTTCTTGCACGCGCCCGCCTTCGACTTCCCGCTCAATCACGAGCTCATCTTCTACGTCTTGATGGGACTACTCTGCGGTCTGTTCGCGGTGTTTTTCATTCGCTCTTTCTATGCGATAGGCGACTACTTCCGCGATTCGCGCATCCCGCCTGCCGTGCAGCCCATCCTTGGTGGACTCATAGTCGGTACGGCGTTGATCTTCTTTCCCCAGGTCGCCAGCAGCGGCTACGAGACCATGAACGCAACTTTCACGGGCGAGCTCAGCGCGGCGCTGCTCCTGTCTCTGGCGCTGGTGAAGATACTGATGACCGGGGTGACGCTCGGCTGCGGCGGCTCGGGCGGCGTGTTTGCGCCCTCGATGTTCATAGGCGCGGTTTTCGGAGGCGGATTTGCCGCCTTCATAAACATCCTCATCCCGGACACCATCTCGCACCCCGGCAGCTTCGCGCTCATAGGCATGGGCGCCTTCTTGTCGGCGGCGACACACGCGCCGATGACCGCGATCTTCCTGCTCTTCGAGCTCACGCGCGACTACAATGTGGTGCTGCCGATAATGATTACTGCGGTCACGGCCACGCTGGTCGCGCGCCGGATCTTCCCCGACAGCATCGACCACTACGAGCTCAGCCGCCGCGGGGTTCATCTCGACACTGCAAGCGAGGCGCAGATCCTCAAGCGCCACTACGTGCGCGGTCTCATAGAGAAGGAGTTCCAGCCGATACCGGCGAGCATGCCGCTCACGGAGTTCGTCACCTACGTGACCCACAGCCACTACAACAGCTTCCCGGTCGTCAACGAGAACCAGGAGTTGGAAGGGATAATATCCGTGGGCGACCTGCGTACCGTCTTGCTCGAGCGCGATTCCTGGCCCTATCTGGTCGTCGCCGAGCTGGCCGATAAGGAGATCATAACCGTGACGCCCTCGGACACGCTCTACGATGCCATGGAGGAGATCTCGGCGCGCGGGACCGAGGAGCTTCTTGTGGTCGATGAAGAAGACCCCAATAAAGTGGTCGGTTTTCTCAGGCGCGCCGATCTTCAGAACTTCTATCAGAGGCGGTTGCTTGCCCGCGAGATGAACGGCTGATATCGGCACTGGGCGGCAGCCGACCGCCGGAAGACCGTGGAAGATAAATCCCTGATAATTACCGCCGACGATTTCGGCCGATGGCCCGAGGTAAACGATGCCGTGCTGGCCGGCTACGACGGCGGCATTCTGTCGAGCGCGAGCCTGAGGGTGACCGCCACAGCGTCACGCTCGGCGATGGTATCGGCCGGCATGAGGCCGGGACTCGGCGTTGGCCTCTACCTGGTCCTTTGCGAAGGGCAGGCCACGCTGCCGCGGCGCCACATCCCGAACCTGGTAGACAGTGCCGGCCGCTTCGTCTCCCGTCCGCTCGAGGCGATGTGGCTCTACCGTCGCGGGGGCGGCCTGCGCGACGAGCTCAAGGCGGAGATCCAGGCGCAGATCGAGAAATTCATGGCCAGCGGCCTCGATCTCACCCACATCGCCGGCAGCTTTCATCTTCACCTGCACCCAACCGTCGTCGGGATCTTGAAGGAGCTCTCCGAAGAGTACCCGATTGCCGCCATCCGCAAGCCGTGCGGTCCGATGGTGCGCTTCGATGTCGAGGCCGGATCGGCGCGGTTTCGGCGCCGGCTGGAGATCGTCGGCCTGCGTACCGTGATCGGCTGGGGGAGGCTGCGCGCCAGGGCCTTCGTCGGTCCGGATCGGGTCACCGTCCTCAACCCGTCGCGCCCGTGTGTGGAGTCCGAGTTGATAGCGACCCTGCGCGGCGTGGGAAAGGGCGTGACCGAGCTGGTCTGTCAGCCGGGCTCACTACTGCCGCGTTATGACGGCGTCGGCGACGCCGCGACCATAACCAGCCCGAGCGTGCGCCAGGCGCTCGACGAGAGCGGCCTCGATCTGATCTCCTACCAGGATTTGATCGAGAATCTCTAGCCGTCCGGTCAGACGACCATCGTCAGCAAGCCCAGGAACACGAAGAACCCGAGGATATCGGTGGTGGTGATGACCAGCACCGAGGAGGATATGGCTGGGTCGATACGCAGAACCTTGAAGCCGAGGGGAACCAGGCTGCCCACTACCGCGGCTATCACCAGATTGATGACCATCGCCGAGGACAGCACCAGACTGAGCGCGAGATTGCCGCGCCACAGATAAACGATCAGGCCTGAGAGCGCGCCGAGCAGTACGCCGTTGCCGAGGGCCGCGAGGCACTCACCGCCGAGAATTCGCCACGCCTGTGCGGGCCGTAGCTCACCGAGGGCCAGGCCGCGCACGATCAGGGTCATGGTCTGCACGCCGGCGTTACCCCCCTGGCTGGCCACGATCGTCATCAGGCCGGCGGCGATGGCGACCTCGCGGATCGTCTCCTCGAACAGCGCGATGGTCGCCGCGCCGGCGGTGGCTGTCAGCAGATTGAGGCCGAGCCACGGGAAGCGCGAGCGCATGGTCTCGAGCGCACCGAGTGGAGCCAGCGGCTCGTGGCCGACACCGGCCAGGGCGAGCATGTCCTCGGTGGCCTCTTCCTCGATGACATCGACGATGTCGTCGATCGTGATGCGCCCCACCAGCCGCTTCTGATCGTCCACGACCGGGAGTGAGAGCAGGTCGTACTTCTCGGCCAGGTGTGCGACCTCCTCCTGGTCCATGTCTACGCCGACCGCGACCGTTTCTGTTTCCATGATGACGCCGACTCCCGTGTCGTCGGCGGCCAGCAGCAGCTTGCGTAGGGGCACGAGGCCCAGCAGCCGGTTGTCGGGATCGGTGACGAAGACGTTGTGGACATCGTGGAAGTCGTCCGAGTGCCGGCGTATGTAGTCGGTGACCTCGCCGACTGTGGCCACCTCGCGCACCGCCGCGACCTCCGTCTTCATGATGCCGCCGGCGGTGTCCTCTGCGTAGGTCAGCAGCTCCTGGACGTCGCGGCTGGTCTCCGGGCTGGCGCGATCGAGCAGGAGTTTCCGCCTGTCTTCCGGGAGTTCGCTCAGCAGGTCGGTGGCGTCGTCGCTGTCGAGCCTCTCGATGACCGCCGAGATTCGTGCATCCGAAAGACGCTCGACGAGCAGTCCCTGGGTCTGCTCGTGGACGTTGCGGATGGTCTCCGAGGCCGTGTCGGGGTCGAGTACGGCGAAGATCCGGAGCTTGGCTTCGATGTCCTCTAGGGAATCGAGAATGTCGGCGACGTCGGCGGGGTGAAGGTCGCGCAGGACCGCGCGCAGGCGATTATCGTCGTCTTGCCCGAGCAGGGCGACGACCTCTTGCTCGGTCGTCTCGCTGTCTAGTCGCTTGCTCATCGCCCGATTGCCTGGCGAGCCGCAGCAGCAGCAGCGGCTCTCTATTCGGGTTGTCGCCGTAGTCGTTGCGCGCCACTTCCTCCACCGCGTACGATCCGTCGTGACGCCCGGTGCCGCCGGCGCCTTCCAGCGAAGACGCTTCCGCGCGAAGCTCCTCCAGGGCTTGGCCTTCGGCCAGTAACCAGGCACCGTCCGGGTCCGGCACCTCTGCGAGCGTATCGCGGCGGGGGATCGGCCGCTTCGCGTAGAACACCGCTCCATAGTCGAAGCCGCGGTAAAAAGACAGTGATCCGTCCTCTCCGACGCGCTCGGTCACCTCACGCATGAAGCCGCGCAGATTCTGGGTGCCGGCCAGATCGGGCAGGAAAACGCTGCTCACGACCAGCGAGACCGAGGCCACACAGATCGCAATGGACGCGAACACGGCCGCCCAACGTTGGCGGCTGGCCGAGCGCAGGAGCACCAACAAGGCAACCGCCATGCCAGCCGACCAGGCAAGGATGACCGTCGGCCGAGACTCCACGGTTCGCGCGACCGCCCCGAGGTTCTCGGCATCGGTGGGGCTGAGCAGCGGCTCGACGTATTGAAGAGTGGGTATCCCCGCCGCATGCAACAGCAGCATCGCGATTGGCAGCGAGAGCAGAGCGACGATCAGCCAGGCCACGGCCACCGTTGCCATCGACTGCAATCGGTCCGGAGCGTTCTCGCCGCTGAAGGCTCTGGTCCACCAATCTCCGACCATGATGGCCAGCGCAGGGTAAGCTGGGAGCAAGTACACCGCGCGCTTCGACCCGGCAGCGGAAAAGAGGGCGAAGGTCACCAGAAACCATAGCAGCGGGAACAGCAGGCCGGCCTCGTCGAGACCGCGGCGGTGCTTCCACAGGTCGATGGCGACCACGGGCAGCAGCAGGCTCCAGGGAAAGAA
>PIVZ01000204.1 GCA_003354045.1 bacterium | reverse complement strand
TGCCGGAACCGGTCGGGCCGATCAGCAGAATGTTCGACTTCTGCAACTCGACATCGCCGGTTACCATCGAGGAATCGATGCGCTTGTAGTGATTGTGCACGGCCACCGCCAGCACTTTCTTGGCCATGTCCTGGCCGACCACGTACTGGTCGAGAACCTTCTTGATATCGGACGGCTTGGGGACCGAGGAGACCGCGCTTATCGCCTCGTCCTGATCGCACTCCTCGGCAATGATGTCGTTGCACAGGTCTATGCACTCGTCGCAGATATAGACGGTGGGGCCGGCGATCAGTTTGCGTACTTCCTCCTGCCCCTTGCCACAGAAGGAACACACCAGGTCCTTGGTCTTGTCGTCACGCTGTTTGCGCATCGCTAACTTCGCCGCTCAGCATCCGGAGTCGGCCTGGTGCTTAGCACCTCGTCGACGAGCCCGAACTTCACAGCTTCCTCCCCGGACATGAAACGGTCGCGATCGGTGTCCTGTTCGATCCTCTCGACGTCCTGCCCCGTGTGCTTTGCCAGTATATCGTTAATTTGCTGCTTTATCCGCAAGATCTCGCGAGCCTGGATCTCGATGTCGCTGGCCTGCCCCTGGGCCCCCCCTATCGGCTGATGAATCATAATCCGGGAGTGTGGCAGCGCGAAACGCTTGTCCTCGGCTCCGGCAGCGAGCAGCACCGCGCCCATACTAGCCGCCTGTCCAATGCACAGCGTCGAGACGTCGGGGCGGATGTACTGCATCGTGTCATAGATGGCCAGGCCGGCAGTAACCAGGCCGCCAGGGGAGTTTATGTAGAGGAATATATCCTTATCCGGGTCCTCGGCCTCCAGGAACAGCATCTGTGCGGTGACAACGCTGGCCACCGAGTCGGAAATATCGCAGGTGAGAAAGACTATCCGCTCCCGCAGAAGCCGGGAGTAGATGTCATAGGCCCTCTCCCCCCGGCCGGTGCTCTCAACTACGATTGGTACAAGATTCATGGGCTCCTCACGATGGCCGGCCTATACCTAAGAAGGTTAACCCGATTGTGGGTGGTCGGCAACTTCGGTTTCGTCAATTTCCACGTCCGAAACAGTTGACAATTCAACTACCTTCGTGACTGCCTTCTCTCGCGCGACGGTCGCGGCGAGCTCGCCTACGGCCTCGCGAGTCGAGTAGTGCTTCCGGACTTCGTCGGCCCGCGGGCCGGCCATGGCGAGCTGCTGGCGAACGCGCTCCTCGACGTCTTCCTTGCTCACCTCGACGTCCTCGGCGCGTACCACGGCGTCAAGCACGAACCCGGCTCTGACCTGTTTGCGCGCTCCCGGCTCGAGGGCGTCATGTAGCTCGCGCATCTTGTCCTCGGGTGCCTCCTCGGCCCCGATCTCGCGGAGCCGCGCGTGTATGGCCTCCTCGACCAAGGTTTCGGGAACATCGAAGTGATGGGCATCGACGAGTCCTTCTATGAGCGCGCCGCGCATCCGCCGATCGGCATCGAGTGAGGCGCGCTCTTGGAGATCGCGCCTCACGCGCCCGCGCACGTCTTCCATGCTCTCGCAGTCTTCGAAGCCTAGCTCGTTGACGAACTCCTCGTCGAGATCCGGCAGCACCTTCTTCTTGATCTCACGCACGGTCACATCGAAACGTACGGTCTTGCCCGCCACGTTTTCATCGCCGTGATCGTCGGGAAAGCTCACGGTGATCGGCGTTTTGATGGCGCGAGTCACGCCCACCATCTGCTTCTCGAACTCTTCGGGAAAGCGCCCCGCGCCGAGCTCGAGCTGGACGCCTTCGCCGCTGGTACCCGCAACCGGTGCCCCTTCGGAGAAACCGTACATGTCGAAGACGACGACATCCCCCGGTTCGACGTTCACGCGGTCTTCCTCGGTCTCGAGCACGGCCATACGCTCTCGCAGAGCCTGGATGGCCGCATCCACGTGATGTTCTTCGACGCGGACGGTCCTGCGCACGCCCTCGAGTCCTTTGTACTCGGCAAGCTCGAACTCGGGGCGCAGCTCGACGCGCACTTCGAAGGTCAGGCCTTTCTCCTCGTCGTAATCGTGGCTCAGGAGCCGCGGTGGCGCCACGATGTCGAACTCGTGTTCGCGCAAGACCTCAGCACAGGCACTCTCGATCGTCGAGCCGATAACATCGCGCTGGACTTCCTCGCCGTAGTGCTTCTCGAGGATATCGCGGGGTACCTTGCCCTTGCGAAAGCCCTTTAGCTGAACGCTGGACCTGAGCTTCTGGAAGGCGGCGTCGAACTCGGCTGCGATCCGCCCGCCGGCAACCGTCACCTTTAGGTTGCGAACGATCGGGCCGGTCTCTTCTATCGTAGACTCAATGTCAGGCATGGAATCGAGATTCTTCCTCAATCTGTGGCCGGTATGGTGCGAGAGGGGGGACTCGAACCCCCAACCGCCGAAGCGGGCTAGATCCTAAGTCTAGTGCGTATGCCAGTTCCGCCACTCTCGCACTGGCGCGTGCCCCCTGCGGCCGGCCCAGACGGTTCCACTCGCGCACACGTTTTACAAACCGACCCCGGGCGCGCCCGCAGCCGTGATCTCGCCACGCCGATTCAGCCATTCTCGAAGGGGAGGCGCGGCAATCTCCCCGCAGGCAATCGCGCCTATCGGGCCGGAATTTCTCACCAACCTCGCCAGTACACTGCGTACCGAGGAGCCGGGTCGGACCCCGGCTAAAAGAGCGTGTAGATGAAGGGGGCCGCCGCGGTGCCGCCCAGCATGACCAATGCCCCGACCAGCAACAGAACCACGACGATGGGCGTGAGCCACCACTTCTTGTTGGAGCGCAGGTAGTCCCAAAACTCCCTTACCAGCCCCACCTGCGCCAGTTCGGCCTGGCTCTCGAACTCCCCCGTGGAAGACTCGTCCACCCTATCCTCGTTGCTGGCCATCTCTCGAAACCCCTCCGTCAGAACTGCTTGAAGTAACGCGACACGTCGTTGCTCGCCTGGTGCGGGATCCAGTAGCTGTCGGCCGATGGATCTGACTCTCGTTTCATCGGGTCGTGTCCGAGAACGCGGAGCATGAGTCCCAGCGGTGTCACCACTGCGTAGAAAATCAACGCCAGTAACACATGGGAGATCGTCCACCCGATCGGAAAGGCCAGCAGTATCCAGCCGACGAAGATCGGGCGGATCAGAGCCGGTGCCACAAGACCGACGCTTCCCACGATCAGCGCGGCTGCCCATACCCAGAGGGCAGCGGTAGGGGCGCCGTAGGAGAAACGGAGGTAGGCGCCGATGAGTCCGAAGAACACCAGCCACAGACCGGCGAACTGCCGGAGTTCGCGCCGCGAGGGGGTCCAGTTGATGTCGATCATTCCGCCGGTCCCCCGCCTCTAGTCGAGTTGGAACTGCGCCAGGTAGGCATCCACGTCGATGTCCTTGGCCTCGGGCTGCTCGGATTTACGCAATACAAAGTTTTCCACGACCAGCACGTCCATGTTGGTGGCCATGAAGCAGCGGTAGGCATCGGCCGGCGTGCACACGATCGGCTCGCCGCGGACGTTGAAGCTGGTGTTGATGATGACCGGACAGCCGGTCTTTTCGTCGAACTTCTCCATCAATCGCCGGTAGCGGCCATGGCGACCCGCATCGACCGTCTGCACACGCGCAGAATAGTCGACGTGCGTGATCGCCGGCACATCGGAGCGTGGCACCTTGAGCTTCTCTATCCCGGTCAGAGAGAGTTCCTCACCGTTAGGCTGACGCCGCCGCGATTCGGTCACGGGGGCGACCAGCAGCATGTACGGGCTCTCTTCCCCCGGCGCGAAGTCGAAGTACTCGGTGGTCCGCTCGCTCAGCACCGAAGGAGCAAACGGCCGGAACGACTCGCGGAACTTGATCTTCAAGTTCATCACCGACTGCATCTCGGTGCTGCGCGCATCGCCGATGATACTTCGTGAGCCGAGCGCACGCGGCCCGAACTCCATCCGTCCGCTGAACCACCCGACCACGTTCTCGGAGGCCAGCAGCCCGGCAACGTCGTCGCAGAGCGCCTCGTCATCGTCGAACTCACGGTAGAGTGCACCGGCACCATCGAAGAAACTGCGGACTTCATCGGCCGCGAAGCTCGGGCCGAGCCATGAGCCGCGCTGGCTGTCCTCGCTCACGACCTTCCTCGGCTTGCCGAGAAGCTGATGCCAGACGAACAGCGCGGCTCCGAGAGCCCCACCGGCGTCACCGGCCGCGGGCTGGATCCAGATGTTCTCGAAAGGTCCTTCGCGCAGGATGCGACCGTTGCCCACGCAGTTAAGCGCCACGCCGCCGGCCAGGCACAGGTTGGTCATGCCCGTCTGTTGTTGCACGTGACGCGCCATGCGCAGCATGATGTCCTCGGTGACGACCTGGATGGACGCCGCGATGTCCATCTCGCGCTGGCCTATCGGCGTCTCCGGCGCTCGTGCGGGTCCGCCGAAGAGATCGGCGAACTTCTTCGACGTCATCGTCAGGCCCTGGCAGTAGTTGAAGAAAGACATGTCCATGCGGAAGGACCCGTCTTCTTTGAGGTCGAGCAGGTTCTCCAGAATGCGCTCCACGTACTGGGGCTCGCCGTAAGGCGCCAGGCCCATCAACTTGTACTCGCCCGAGTTCACCCGGAACCCGCAGAAGTAAGTGAAGGCCGAATAGAGGAGACCGAGTGAATGCGGAAAGTGTAGCTCGTGGATGAGCTCGATCTTGTTGTCGCGCCCCACCCCGCAGCTCGCCGTGGCCCATTCGCCGACACCGTCCATGGTGAGGATTGCCGCCTCTTCGAACGGAGAAGGGAAAAACGCGCTGGCCGCATGCGACTCGTGGTGCTCGGTGAACACGTAACGCTTCTGGTACTCGTCGGCCAGCCCCTTGCGCAGCTCGCGGGGTATGTAGAGTTTCTGCTTCAACCACAGAGGCATCGCCTTGACGAAAGAACGGAAGCCTCCGGGCGCGTAGGCCAGGTAGGTCTCGAGCAGACGCTCGAACTTGAGCAACGGCTTGTCGTAGAAGACGACGTGGTCGAGGTCGGCCTTGCGCACGCCGGCCTGCTCGAGGCAATACTCTATGGCATGGGCGGGAAAGCGATGGTCGTGCTTGACGCGGGTGAAGCGCTCTTCCTGGGCCGCCGCAACGACCTCGCCGTCGACGACAAGGGCGGCAGCCGAGTCATGGTAGTAAGCGGAAATCCCCAAAATCGTCGTCATCAGTCAGTTCCCCGGCTCCCCGCCCGCCGATGGCAGCGTGGACCCGCTCACACGAGTAACCTTATTTTCTATCCAGGCCGGAGACGGAAGTAAACACCGGAGGCCCGGACGGATCTCGGCCGCACCTCTAGAGGAGGGAGAGCACCGATGCGGGGGTCTCCGCAAGTGCGTCAGCACCGGCAGCGAGAAGCTCCTCGCGCGAGCGGAAACCCCACGCCGCTCCAACCGCGAACATGCCGGCAGCCACAGCCGTCTTCATGTCAGTGGCAGAATCTCCGAGATAAAGGATGCGGCGCGGCATCACACCCAGGCGCCGACTCACCTCCAAAGCGCTGGTCGGGTCGGGCTTGCGCGGCCACTGCGGGCGCGCACCGACCACCGTTTCGAAACGCCAGCGGCCGAGCAGAGCGGCAACCATGCGGGTGGTCATGTCGTGCGGCTTGTTGGAAAGAACACCCAGCAAGACACCGCGCCGTGTCAGATGGTCGAGTAGAGCGGGAATACCCGGGTACGGTTTGGTCCGACACATGCACCGCCGGCCGTAGGCTTCGCGGAAGGAGTCGATGCAGGCGGCGACCGTCGCCTCCTCGGCTGCGTCCGCGCCCAGCGCCCGTCTCACGAGGTTGGGTAGACCGTCCCCTATGAACAGCTTGTAGGCAGCCCGGTCGTGTGCGGGCTGCTCGCGCTCGGCCAAGACGGCGTTCATCGCCCCGGCAAGATCGTCCAGTGAGTCAAGCAGCGTACCGTCGAGGTCGAACAGTACCGCATCGTAACGCATGCTCATCGAGGGTTCCTCTGGCCGCGCCGCCAGCCAAGCGATGACTGTCCGCTCTCGGGAAACGCGTCGCGACAGCCTACGGCATACCGGCAGGCGCCTCCATCGTCGGGGTCATCACCGGGATCCGGCTGAGGCCTCCGTCACCGGCACCCCGCCGGCACCGCCAACGTCGTCCGCTCGCGCCAACGCGGCGTCCATCGCCAACGTCGCCGCCGCCGCGCATGCGACTGAATCAGAAGCTGTGCAAAACCAGGCTCGCCGAGCGCAACGACGGCCCTGAAGACGGCGGCCCCTGACCTCCCTCAGCAAGCAGGCTCTGGAAGCCGCCGAGGATCATCCGCTCGGCAAAGCCGGCCGCTCCATCGACGTTCGGGTCCTTGCGCTCGAGCATCCGCAGCCCGACCTCGAAGGCGACCCCGACTATCGTAGCCGTCAGATAGCCGGCATCGACCGCTGGCAGCCTCCCCGACTCCGTGCCGCTCCTTATGTTCTCCTCCAACTCGAAGATCGCCCAACGCATGGCCGGCTGGTCGATCAATGCCCGCATCTCCTCCCTGTTGGTGCGCATGAAGTGGCTGAGCACGCCATCGCTTACGATGTAGGAAAAGTACTCTCGGCAGAACCCTCGAACCAACTCCTCCAGGCTACTCGCGCCCTTTCCGACCTTTCCAAGTCGCGAGAACAATGGCGCCGCGCCGTCACCCACCAACCCCAAGAACGCCGCTTCCTTGTCGTTGAAATGGTCGTAAAACTCGCCCGACGTCAGAGCACTTCGGCGCAATATGTCGCTCACCGTCGTCGACCGGTAGCCGATGTCACTGAAAGCTTCGAGAGCAGCGCGCAGCACATCCTCGCGCTTTTGCCCGACTTGGCTGCTGCGGCTTCGTTCACCGTCGCGTGTCACTGTGGATACCTCCGAGATCATTCAGTCTTCCCACCAGCAGTGACGATGCAAAAGCCTTGCCAAACCTTAGTATCCCCAAAGTAGTTGTTCCGTGCGCTTCCGGGCCAGGCCCCACGCGGCTTGGCGCACGAAGATGGGCCGCGGCGAACATGTTTGCACACCCCTTGCCTCGCGCCGACCTCAGCCTGGTCTAAAAGGGCGGCGTCTGCGAGCGAGGTGGAAACAAGGTGGAGACGCCCCCCGACGACCACGGTAACGACACCATAGAGGTGAGGCCTGACGAGCGCCTCGATGAACAGCGCCTGGCCGGGTTTCTTCGCGGCAGGCTCGATGGCTCGGAGAGCACCCTCGAGGTGCGCCAGTTCGGCAACGGAGCGGCCAATCTCACCTACGAGCTTGGCTACGGCGAGCACGCCTATGTGCTCAGGCGACCGCCGCTAGGCCCGGTTGCTCCTTCCTCCCACGACATGCAGCGCGAATACCGGGTGCTCTCCGTCCTACACGAGGCGTTCCCGTTTGCACCGCGGGCGCTGCTCTGCTGCGACGACACCGAGGTCATCGGAGCCCCTTTCTTCGTCATGGAGCGCCGCCGCGGCATCGTTGTGAGGCGGTCGATGCCGGTAGAGTACAGCGCGGCAGCGGATGCCCCGCACAAGATGAGCATGGCTCTGGTCGAGGCCCTGGCCGACCTGCACGCAGTGGACTACGGGGAACTCGGCCTAAACGACCTCGGGCGCCCGGAAGGCTATCTGGAACGGCAGGTGGGGGGCTGGAAGAAACGCTGGGACGCCGCGAAAGCCGAGGACCTCGAGGTCATGGACGACGTCCATGGCTGGCTCTGCGACCATCTACCCACCGAAAGCGCAGCCGCGCTGGTGCACAACGACTACAAGCTCGACAACACAATGTTCGCCGCGGACGACCCCGGCCGCATGGTAGCGGTGTTCGACTGGGACATG
>PIVZ01000203.1 GCA_003354045.1 bacterium | reverse complement strand
GGCGTGGTGCGGATTGAGTCGCGTGTTAAAGTTGTCCGCAGGCCCAGCTCGAACGTGCGCGCCGTTTCCTACCGGAGCGAGGATCAAGACCGGGCAATCAACGTCGTCAATACGCTGATTGACCTCTATGTGGACTACCACATAGAGATGAACAAGGCGCCGGGCGCACTCGAGTTCTTCGACCGCGAGGCGCAGGCCGCAAAAGAGGCCTACATACACTCAGACCTGGAGCTCGAGCGTTTCGACGCCACACACGGCCTTACCTCGATAGCCACGGAGAAGGATCACTTGCTCCGGCAGCGCGCCCAGCTCGAGGCCGACCTGCGCCGCACCGAGGCGCGCATTACCGAGCTTACTACCAAGGTGGCGGCGATAGAGGCGGAGCTCGAGTACATCCCCGAGCAAGAGGCTACCGAGGTCGAGATGGTGCCCAACCCCTTGCTGGGCTATCTCCGGCAGAACCTGGCGCGCCTCGGGATGGAGCGTGAGCGCTTGCTGCAGCTCTACACACCGCAGCACCGCCTCGTCATGGACGTCGAGAGCGAGATCGCCGGCCTCAAGTCGCAGATAGCGGCCCAGGAGAGCACGGTGGTCGGTCGTAAGCGCATGGCACAGACGCCGGTGCGAAGGCATTTGGAAGAGGACCTGCTTTCCGCCCAGGCCGAGCTGGGCGCGCTCGAAGCCCGGCGGGCGTTGATATCCGAACGGATATCAGACTACGAGGGCAAGATCCGCGTGATGCATGCCAAGCATTATGAGGTCCTGCGGCTGCGTCGCGACCGGCTCGAGAAGAAGAACGCCTATGAAGCCCTGCGCTCCAAGCTCAACCAGCTGCGGGTTTCGGAGGCCATGGACATGGCCGGGCTCTCGAACGTCAGCGTGCTAGAAGCCGCCAGCGGGCCGCTCCAGGCCGAAGCGGATTACAAGCTGATGACGTTTATCTTGACGATCTTCCTCGCCCTACTAATTAGCGTGAGCTCGGCGGTAGCGACGGAGATGCTCAACCCAGTCATGAACAGCGAGCTCGACGTGCGCCACCACCTGGGGTTGCCGGTATTGGCCGAGATCCCGCTCAGTGGCAACGGGAATGGCAACGGCAACGGGTTGCGCAACAGTAACGGGTTACGCAACAGTAACGGGTCGCGCAACGGCAACGGGCCACGCAATGGCAACGGGCTGCGTAACGGCAATGGCCACGGCAACGGTCGCCGCAATGGCAACGGTAATGGTAATGGCCACGGCAACGGCCGGCGCCGTACAGGCAACGGCCGGCGAAACGGTAACGGCAACGGCAACGGCAATGGAAACGGCGGCGCGAAGGCGTAGGCGAGGTCGGGGGCTATGAGCAAGACATACGAGGCCCTCAGGCGCGCCGAGAATCTCCGTGCCCAGGAGCATGCGGACGAAAATATAGAGGCTCCCTGGCCGGCCCCCTCCATTCCCTTGCACGGTGCCGACGATTCCTACGAGCTGCGCCGCTCCCTTTTGGGCTCGGCGGTTGGAGACACCGTCAAGACCATCCTCGTGTGTAGCGCTCTGCACGGCGAAGGCGCTTCTAGTGTGTCCTGTGTGCTGGCCAAGTCGATTGCGGATGCCGGCCGTTCGCACGCCCTGTTGGTTGACCTGAACCTGCGCACACCAGCGCTGTGGCGGCTCATGAACGCTCCGGGGCAGCATGGCTTCATGAACGTCATCGCCGATACGAAGAGAATCGACGAGGTCATGCAGGCGACCGAGTACGACGGAGTGTCTGTCATTACGGCCGGCACCGGACGCTTGAACGCAGTCGATGTCGTGGACAATGAGCGTACGCTGGAGATCGTATCGGGATTTTCCAGACTGGCCGACGTGGTTTTCATCGACGGCGCGCCCATCACGCTTTATCCGGATTCTCGCGCTTTGGCGCCGCTGGTAGATGGTGTGATCGTCGTGGTGGAAGCCGACACCACGCCCGTAGGCGTTGCGAACAAGGCCGCAGAGATAATCCGCGAGACCGGTGCCAACATTCTTGGCGCCGTCCTGAACAAGACCCGGCACTACATTCCAGAGCGACTCTCCAGAGTAGTCGGCTGAGGGTACGCCCCTCGAGTAGCAGATGGCCATCGACATCACGCGACCTGCTGGTGTAAACCAAACTCAGTTCGCGCTGCTACCCGTCCTTCTGCTGGTGCTGCTGGTGGCCAGCACATGGGCGGCTTTGTCGGGCAGCGCGGTAGTCGTCGTCGCCATTTTCATCGTGCTCATCGGCGGGTACCTGGTCGTGAAGTATCCGGCGCTTGGCATTCTCATCTACTTGACCACCTTCCTGCTCACGTACCCTGCTGCCTTGCGCGGGTTCGGCAATCTCACCATCAACAACATCCTCGGCATGGTGCTGCTCCCCCTGTTGCTCTTCGGAACCTGGAGGGACGGCATTTCGTGGTTCTGGAGGTCCAAACCCTTGCTGTGGATAGCACTGGCGGGGCTCATCCTTCTTACCGCCGGAAGGTTCTACAACCAGGAAGTGACCGTCGAGGGCGGGCGGGCCTCCGTAAGCCTGCGTCGCGGAGTTGATCCCGAGCTTCACGGCCGTCGCGCCGGGGTGGCAGGGTCGATCGTGCGCACCAGGGACCCTGCCATCAAGCTGATGACTCGCTACGCGTTTCTTCTGTTCTTCGTGTTCTTTGTCAGAACGCCGCGACAGTTGAAGATGGTGCTGGCGGTACTCATCGGCATCTTGTTGCTCACATATCTGAACGTCAGCACCGAAGCCGGGGAGCTGGGGTGGGGGAGAGGCCGGCTCAGGGTTCAAGCAGGAGTTGCGGGTACTGCGCTTTATACAGGGACAAATCCGAACAAACTGGCGTTCTACGCCCTGCTCTGTCTGACCTTTCTGTGGTACGGCCGCAATCGCATCACTTCCTATTTCCTATGGCCGGTGTGGCTGGTCGTGGCCGGCAGCGCCCTGGCGCTCATTCCGCTCACCGCGTCACGGAGCGGTTTCCTCAACCTGATCCTGTTCTTGATCATTATCTTGTTCGAGGGGCGTTTCGGCCTTCGCAAGCTGGCTGGACTTGCGTTGGTCGCCTCACTGGCGGTGATGCAGTTCGGGTACGACCTGAATGTGCTCGACATGCTCCTGCCCGAGCGCGCCGCAGAAAGAATCACGAAGATGTTCCCCGACCAGATCCTGAGCGAAGGGCAGACCACGCGCGGGTCGTTCCAGATCCGCGCAAGGCACGCTCTAGGCTCAACCCGCGTGATCGGTGTGAACCCGCTTTTAGGGGCGGGGCTCGACAGCTACCCGACGACGCTGGAGGCGCTCGATCCGAATGCGATGATCGGGCCGCCACACAACTCCTATATATGGGCCGCGGCCGAAGGCGGATTCGTGACGCTGGGCCTGTATTTGGCCTCTTTTGTGTGGATATTGATGTGGCTCAGGAACATCCTGCGCGACTACAAAGGACGCTTCGGGCCTGTGGACCTGGAGTGGCTGGTCAGGGGCACGAGGACCGCCCTCATCCTGTTCATGGTATTTTCCGTGTTCGCCGACATGTGGATCAATATTTTGTTCCACATCCTCATCGGGCTGTGCCTGGCCACGATCCTGCTTCACCGGACCTACGCCGAAACCGGACAGGTACCTGGCACTGACATCGGAGCGCCCCTCGTCGAGCAAGGGACGACTGGATGACGAAGATTGCCTACCTGTTCCCACTCTTTCCCGTCAATACGCAGACTTTCACCCTTGGCGAGGTCGTCTGGCTCAAGGAGGGCGGTCACGACGTTCGGCTCGTCTCTCTGAAGTCCGGAGTAGGGGGCAAGCAGCAACCGGAGGCGAGTCGCCTGGTCGAGGACACCTTGTACTGTCCCGGTGTGTTGTCCTCCGCGATGCTCGGGGCCCTCTACCGCGGCTGCCGGGCGAGACCCCGGCAGGTGTTAGGCCTCTTCAAGCTGGTCTTCTCTACCTGGCGCGAGAAGGTGCCGCGGCGCGAATCTGGCGTCTCGATAGGCGTGCAGACCTTCACCTTGGGTGAGTGGATGGATGTCTTGTACCGAGGCAACGGCTACGTGTACCTCTTCAAGTCCTTGAGCATGGTTCCCTACGCGCTCTATCTTGCGGAAGTGTTCGAGCGCGAGGGTGTTGCGCACGTCCATTGTCAGTGGGCGACCTTTCCTGCGACAGTCGGCATGTTACTCCGGGAGTGGTGCGGTCTTCCGTACAGCGTGAGCGCTCATGCCTTCGACATATACCTGCTGCCGCGGATGCTGCCAGCCAAATTGGAGAGGGCGGCTTTCGTGGTCACCTGTGCGGAGTACAATCGCCGGTACCTGGTCTCGTTGTGTGACCCGGATACTGCTCGACGGATTCACCTCAACTACCACGGCGCCGACCTGAGTCGTTTCGCTCCGGCGACCGAGAAGACGCCGAGCCCGAAGTTTCGGGTCGTCAGTGCCGGCTGGCTCAAGGAGTACAAGGGCTTCCACGTAGTCCTCGAGGCTGTGGCCATACTGGCCGCGCGGGGCGTGGATGTGGTCTTTGATCTTGCCGGTGACGGGCCCCAGAGGGTGTATCTGGAGCGTCTGGCTGCAAGACTCGGTGTCAGTGACCGCTTGAAGCTACATGGGTTCCTCGATCACGGTCGCCTCTTGGAGCTCTATCGCGATGCCGACGCGTTCGCCATAGGCAGCATGGAAATGCCCGGCCTCGGTCGCCAGGACGTGATTCCCAATGTCATTGCAGAGGCGATGGCGGTCGGGGTGCCGGTGGTGGCCACCGACATGGCAGGCATTCCGGAACTGGTTGAGGACGGCGTCGATGGCCTGCTGGTGGCGCAGCGCGACCCCGAGGCGATGGCGGACGCACTGGAACGCTTGGCGCGAGAGCCCGAAAAGGCTGCGGCCCTGGCAAGATCCGGGCGGGCGAAGGTGGAACGGATCTGGGACCGGGATACCAACCTCCGCACCCTCACCGGGCTGTTCGATTCCTACGTCCATGCACGGGCCCATGAGAGCGCCGCCTGAGAACGATGTCAGAGACCCGCCGTCAAGAGGTGCTGCCGTTTCACCGGCCCTTCCTCGGAGAGGAAGAGATCGCCGAGGTGGTGGACACCTTGCGTTCCGGCTGGCTCACCATGGGGCCGAAGACGGTGCGCTTCGAGGAGAAGTTCGCGCGTCAGGTCGGTGCGAAGCATGCGGTGGCCGTCTCGTCTTGTACCGCTGCACTCCATCTGGCCTTCGAGTGTTTCGGCATCGGGCCGGGTGACGAGGTAATAACCACCCCGTACACGTTCGCCTCGACGATCGCATCCATCGCCTACGCCGGCGCACGGCCGGTCTTGGCCGACACCCTTCCCGATTTCCCCAACATCGACCCGGATCAGGTGGCCGCCAAGGTCTCCGAGCGCACGCGTGCCATCGTGCCGGTACACATCTCGGGCGCCCCGTGCGACCTGGGACGCTTGCACGAAATCGCAGCCGGATGCGGGGCCGTCGTCGTGGAGGATGCCGCCCATGCGCTGCCGGCCACCTACCTGGGCAGACCGATCGGCTCGATCAGCCACGCCACTGCCTTCAGCCTCTATGCGGGCAAGAACGTGACGACGGGTGAGGGGGGCGTGCTGACCACAGACGATGGCGAGATTGCCGACAAGGCAAGAATTCGCCGCCTTCACGGCATCTCGCGTGACGCCTGGAAACGGTATACAGCGGAGGGCAGCTGGTACTACGAGGTCGAAGCGCGTGGCTTCAAGTACAATATGACTGACATCAATGCCGCAATCGGGCTACACCAGCTCGACCGCATCGAGGCCTTCCAGAGCCGGCGCCGGGAGCTGGTCGCGCTCTACGAGGAAGAGCTTGCCGGCATTCCGGGAGTAGTACGTCCGCATCCCCCAGGTGACGGCGAGTCCTCCTGGCATCTCTACATGATTCGTATCGACCCTGAGCGGGTCTCGTGTGGCCGCTCCGAGGTCATAGATCTGCTCAAAGAGGACAACATAAGCACCAGCGTCCACTTCATCCCGGCGCACCATCACCCGCTCTTTCAGGAGCGTTACGGTTGGTCGCGGGAATCCTTCCCTAACGCGACGCGCCTTTACGAGGGGGCAATATCCCTGCCCCTGTTTCCTACTATGGAGGATGATGACGTACGCTCCGTTGCGCGCAGTCTGGGCCGAATCGTGAGGGAGCATCTGAGGTGAACGGCGAGTTCGCAAAGCGCGCCTTCGACTTCACCGTGGCCCTGGTGACGCTGCTGATGGTGTGGCCGCTGATCCTGGTCATAGCGGCCTTGATAAAGCTTGACACCAAGGGGCCGGTCTTCTATCGCCAGGAGAGGGCAGGGAAAGACGGCGAGCCCTTTCGCATCTTCAAGTTTCGAACCATGATCGTGGGGGCTTTCCGCAGTGGCGCCCGTCTGACCGTAAGGCGCGACCCTCGCATAACGACCTTCGGGCAGGTGCTACGCTGGACCAAGGTCGATGAGCTGCCGCAGTTCATCAACGTCTTGCTCGGCGACATGTCGCTCGTCGGGCCGCGCCCCGAAGACCCCTACTTCACGAATTTCTACACCGACGAGCAGCGACAGGTACTCTCGGTGAGGCCCGGCATCATCGGGCCAAGCCAGGTCGACGGCCGCGACGAGGTGGAGAAATACCCGGAGGGTGTGGAGAACGTCGAGGAGTACTACATCAAGCACATCCTGCCGGAAAAGCTCGTCTGCGACCTCGAGTACGTGCGCACGGCGACTTTCTGGGGGGACGCCAGGTTCCTCGTAACCGGGTTCATCCACGTACTGCTCTCTCAGGTCAAGACCGGCTTCTTGACACGTTCCAGGAACCGTATTGCCACCCTCGGCCTCGATCTTCTGCTCATGGTGTTTTCCTACATCATGGCCAACCTCATCAAGTTTGACTGGCACCTCAATGCCGAGCAGTGGTACTACATTCGCTGGACCCTGGTCTGGGTGGTGATCCTCAAGCCGCCTATCTTTATCTACTACGGCCTGTATCAGCGTAGCATCCGCTGGGTAGGGCGCCGCGACGTGGCGGCGATCGTGAAATCGGTCAGTGTGAGCTCGGCTCTGGTGGTCGCGGTGACCTATCTGACCGGTCTGCAGAGCCACTCCAGGGCGGTATTCATAGTCGATTGGGCGGTTTTGATTTTCTCTGTCGCCGCGGCACGATATGCTTTGGGGCATGTGAGGAGGACCGACGCCCGAGGCGCCGGCAGTCGCCCGTACGTAAAGGTTCTGGTCGCGGGCTCGAGCCACGGGGGCGAGACGATTCTGAGGTCGCTCCTGGAGGACCCTAACTCGAGGTTCATGCCGGTGGGAATCATCGACCACGAGCCCCATCGCTGGGGAGCGTTGATTCACGGCGTGCGGGTAATGGGCGGGGCAACCGACATAGCAATGGCAGCGAGCACTCATGGTGTGGAGATGGTGCTCGTCTCGCTAGCCGATTTGGATCCCGTTGTGGTCCGCGAGATCACGGATGCGTGCCAGAAATTGACGATGGAGTACCGTCTGGTGCCGCCGCTGTCGGATATGATCTCCGAACCGTCCGGGAAGCCGATCAAACGGGTAAGCCTGTCGCCTGAAGGAAGTCTATGACCAAGGAACTTCTAAAGACCGATGATTTGGTGCTGGTGACCGGCGGTGCAGGCTACGTCGGCTCTCATCTGGTGCGAATGCTTCTCGAAGAGGGGTACCGCGTACGCATCATCGACAACTTTCTCTATGGCGCTGCCGGCCTCCGGGGCCTGGCAGACCACCCGAGGTTGCAGATCCAGTACGGAGACATCTGCAACATCCGCGACATGATCCACGCGACCAAGGGGGT
>PIVZ01000796.1 GCA_003354045.1 bacterium | reverse complement strand
GCCGCTATGCGGTCGTATAGATAGGCGGCCGACTCTTCGTCGGTAAGCGGATCGATGCGGCATATCTGGATGAGATGTTGAAGCACCGACTGGTGCTTCTCGACGTTCATATGATCAAGCAGCTCCGGACGACCGAACAGGAACAGGTGCAGACCGAGAGGCTCTTGCGAATCGTCCGAGAAGACGCGACCCAAACGTCCCAGCGTCTGCATGGTGAGCACGTCGGCATCGTCGATCACGACCACCGTCGCCGAGCCCGCACGCGCATGCGACGTCGCAAACTCGCGAAGCGCGGAGATCAGCTCGCCTTCGTTACCGGTTCTGCTCACCGGTGCACCGAACTGATCGAGCGCTTGCGCGAGCAGATGACGCAACCCGGGGGCGCCGGTACCGAGCAGGGCCACGTTCGCCCCGTCGCCGAGCTCACGCGCAAAGACTCCGGCCAGCATCGACTTTCCCGAGCCGGTCTCGCCGACAACGACGTTCAGACCCTGGGAAGAGCGCAGACCCGCACGAAGCTCAATCAGAAGCGCGCCGAAAGTCTCGGGCAAGCACGATGCATCGATCTCCGGGTCCCTATCGAAAGGGTCCCGCGCTAGCCCAAAACCGGACAGGGTCATCCTCACCTCCCGCTCTCCAAGAGAGCAAACCACCCATCACCACTGAGAAAAACCCTAGCATACGGCTGCCGGTTTTCAATCAAACGCGTGCGCGAAGCCCTTGCCTCCGCATGGTTCAGCAGCCTGAGGCGGCGTTTTGCCGAGGCCGGCGTGCGCTGGCCACGAGCGAGGCTCTTACCAGGCCTAGCTACAGACATCGCTTCTTCTTCAGGGCGTGCAGGCCTGCTGCAGGAAACGATCGAAGAGCAATACCGGCCTTACACGCGAGCTCTTCAGCGCCAGATCGAGCTCGAGCAGGGCGTGGTGCAGCGCACGCAGCTTGGTCGGATGAAACGATGCCGCGGCCCTGAGCACGTGATACGCGCGAAAGGGCGAGTAACGCTTGCGAAACGCCTCGGGTAGATCCGTGAGCGGCCCCTTGACGAAATCGCCTGCACGCATGCCGAGAGCCCCACGCGGTAGCTCCGGCACCAGGGCGCTGGCATCGAGTAGCTGGGCGATGTGTCCGGCGAGCACAGAGACGAGTCTTATGGGCGGTTCGCCCGCGCCGACCAGGTCGGCAAGAACACGCTGCGCCGGCCCGAGCCGACGCGCATTGATCGCATCGGTAAGGTCGAAGACCCAGGCCTCCGAAAGATCGCGTACGTGCGTGCGCACGTGCTCGGGCGTGAGCTTCTCCTCGGCAACGACAGCCGTGCACAGCTTGTCTACCTCTTGCAGCAACTCGCCGGCACTCCCGCCGGCCCGGCGGGTAATCTCCTGCACAACCGACGATGGCGGATCGGCATGTCCGTTCTCTCTCATGCGCGCAGCTATCAATCCACGCAGACTGTCGGGATCGAGACGGCCGCTACGATCGGTAGCGACGCGGAGATCGTGAACCACCTTTGCGGCGGCAAACCACTTGTAGAGCCGGCTGCGGCGGTCGATGCTCGGTGCGGTCATCACCAGTGCCGAGCCGGCCGGTACGCCCGCGTCGAGGAACGCGAGGAACTGATCGAGATCGCCGTCGGCCGTCGTATCCCGGCCTGCGTCGCCCTCACCCGCCGCGGCCTTCTTCTTTGCCGGCGCGTAGCCCCGCAACCACACGCAACGGCCGCCACTGAACATCCCGACCTGGCTGAGCGCGGCGACCGCGTCGCCGAGGGTTCGTTCCGGGTAGCGCAGTATCTCGAGATCGAGGGATTGCTGCTCGACGGGAACGAACTCGGCAATCGCCGCGCGCGCGACCCCGTCGACGAGCACAGGATCGCCCACGTAGAGAAGGGCTCGAGGCGGCTGCTTGCTGACCTTGGTAGTCACCG
>PIVZ01000202.1 GCA_003354045.1 bacterium | reverse complement strand
CCGTTCAGGTACTCGGCGATCTCACGTTCACACTTCCCGTGCTTGATGAACAGTTGATACATATGGCGAACGATACTCACCTCTTCCTTCGGCCCCGGAACGAGTATGACACGGTCAGTCTGGATACTCTTCTGCTCGTTGCGTTTGAGGAGGCCCTTCGGCTTGCCAGCCATATCAATCAGCATTCGTTGGAGCCCGAAACCAGCCGGTCCACCCTGGCGATAGCCCAATTCAATGAGTCTGCACTGGCCTTGGTCACGCGGCTCGGTAGGCCCGTGACCTCGACCTCGGCGAACCCCAGCGGGCGAGAGCCCGCGCTGACCAGCGAGCAGGCGCGCGCTTACTTTGGCGATAAGGTGGCCGTTTATATAGACGACGGGCGAAGGTCCGGCGGCGCCGTATCTTCGGTTGTAGAGTTCTTGCGTGGGAGCGCCATACTCAGGCGCGCCGGCGCCATAGCGTTAGAAGATATCGAGACCGTGACCGGTCCGGTTATCGAGGAGGAATAGGTGGCAAGGTTTCGCCCTTTCAGAGGTATTCGCTATTCGCCGGGGGAAGTAGGCTCGATGGACGACGTGGTCGCACCGCCCTATGACGTGATAGACGGTGCGCGCCGCGACGCTCTCTACGATACGAGCCCGTTCAACGTGACCCGGCTCATCCTCAACCGCGAGAGCCATGCGGCGGCGGCCGAGCAGTACGAGCAGTGGTTGGGCGACGGTGTCTTGACCAGAGATCAGACGCCCGCTTTCTACCTCTACGCGCAGGACTTCCAGTGCGAGGGTGCCAAGCGCAGGGTAGGCGTGATCGGCGCGCTGCATCTCGAACCATTCTCTGCGGGTGTGGTTCTGCCCCACGAAACGACCTTCGCCCATCACAAAGAGGACCGGTTGGCGCTCACGGAGGCTGCCAAAGCCAACCTCAGCCCTATATTCGGCGTCTACTCGAACCCGGACTTCGTGTTGGAGCCCGAGGGCGGTTGGGACGGCGCCGCCGATATCGATGTGATCCACGAAGGCGTGCGGCATCGCTTGTGGGCGGTGAGCGACGCGGCCTCTGTGGGCCGCATCGAGGAGGCGTTGGCGGGGCGCACGGTGTTCATCGCCGACGGCCACCATCGTTACGAGACAGCCTTGAACTATCACGCAAAGGCGTACGGCGGGCAGGAACTTCCGCTCGAGGACGATGCGCCCGGCGACGATGAAGCACCTGGCTCCCACGTGCTGGCGTTCCTGGCCGCCTTCGAAGACCCGGGTATGGTGATCCTGCCGACCCACCGCGAGTTGCTGAGTTCGGGGGGTGCCGACCATCAGGCCTTCGAGCGAGCGCTCGCCACGGATTTCCGCGTGGAAACCTTCGCCAAGAACGACAGCGGGCGCGACGGGCTTCTTGGCGGGCTTGCCGGCTGCGGTGTCGATACCAACGGTTTTGCGGTGGCACTGCGCGATCTCGACCACTACCTGCTGATCAGCAGCGAGGTAGACAAGGTGGCCGCCGAGAGCTCTCCGCTCTCCGCTCTCGACGTTAGCGCGTTGCACACGCGTGTCCTCGGTCGTGCATTCGAGGCAGCCGGCGGAAAGGAGGCCGAGCTGGCCTATTCCGTGGACCCTTTGCGCCTGTTGGACCGTGTCGATTCTCGCGACCTCGAGGGCGCTTTCTTGATGAACGCCACGCGTCCCGAGCAGATGGCCGCCGTTTGCCACTCGGGCGAGCTCATGCCGCAGAAGTCCACGTACTTCTTCCCGAAGCTGCTGACGGGACTGGTGTTCCACTCGCTGAAAAGGGACGGCGAGTAACAACCGAAGGGCGGGGGTCGCGCCGAAGACCTCGGTCTATCGGCGGTCACGGCAGAGTTACCCCGGCTAACCCGGGCTAGAGACCGCGCAGCGCTTTGCGGGCCAGCTTCCCCCACTGCTTGCTTGCCAGCCGCAGATAGTGTGGCAGATGGCGGTAGGTCTCGCGGGCCGTTTCGTATGCCTCTCGCGCCTTCTCTCGGTCGTCCAGCTGGCGGCGCGCTTCTCCCAGCAGATACCAACCCTCCACGCTGGAGGTGTTGATCGTGACCGCGCGAGCCGCCTCTTCGGCGGTCCGTTCCCAGCTCCGGGTTTTGGAGAAGTGGCGGGCCAGCGTGAGTAGCGGCTGCCCGTAAGAGAAACGTGGGTTGATCTCGAGGGTCCGCTCGACGGCCGCCAACCCACCTTCAGGGTCCCCGGTTTCGAGTAAGCAGAGCCCCAGGTAGTAGTTGGTCTCTGCGGACTCGTCCATGCGCTTTATGGCAGTCTGCATATGCGGCAGCCCTTCATCGAACTTTCCCTGCTCGGCCAACAGCCGGCCGAGATCATTGTGGGCTCCCACGTCGTGCGGATTGACGTCGATGCTATGGCGTAGCTCGCGGAGACTGGAACGGCGTGACAGGAATCCGACGGGGTTGAAGTAGCGGCCGCGCATGCGCGCCTCGCTGAAGTAGACGACGGCGCCAACAATGATCAGCGCGAGGAGCGGATTGCGCAGCAGGTAGCTCAGTAAGTAGAAGAGGAAGAAGGTTCGCAAGACGGCGGCGAGCGATCGGGGTCAGTCGACGTCCTCGCCGAAGTGTGCTCTCGCGATGCGCGCCTTGAGGTACTCGAGCGTTCCGAGATCTTCGATGATGTCGCCCCCGGTATCATAGAAGAAGATCTCGCCTTCCTTGTTGCGACCCACCGCTACCAACCACTCGAGCTCGTCGCGATCCTCGAGCAGATAGTTGATGGCCTGCGACACGCCCCGGCCCGGGATGATCGTTATCTTCGTGCGCTGCGCGACGGCCGTCGCCGCGGCCTCCGTGGTCTTCTTCTTCATGGGGGGTAAGCTCCCGAGCTTGCTAGGGAAAAGGGTAGGTAGTGGCCTAACTCATGTCAACTGCAAGGCGCACATTGTTTCGACGTGGAATGTCTGCGGAAACAGATCCACGGGCTGCACCATCGCTATTTTATAGCCCTTCTTCATCATCTCCTTGACGTCGCGTGCGAGCGTGGCCGGATTACAGGAGACGTATACGAAGCGCGCGGCACCGAGTGAGGCGGCCTCGATGGCGGTATTGCGAAGCCCGCTGCGGGGCGGGTCGGCCACCACGACATCGGGGGTGTTTCCTTGGTAGGTCTCGATGAAGCGTTCGACTGTGCTTGCGTGCAGGCGGAGATTGCGAAGCCCGTGTCGCTGGGCAGACGTTCGCATCGCCTCGACGCTTGCCTCGTCCGCTTCGACCGCCACGACTTGCTTGCAGCTTCGCGCCAGCGGCAGAGAGAAGTTGCCGGCGCCGGCGTAAAGATCGAAGATTCGCTCGTCTCGCCGCTTGACGGCCGCCTCCAGGACCGCTCCGACAAGCAGGCGGTTGGCCTCGGTGTTCACTTGTACGAAGGAGCTACCCGAGGCGCGCAACGTTGTGCCGGCAGAGTCAATGGGAAAGACGCGCTCGGTGTCTCCCCATTGGCGCCGCCAACCGCGTCCCCACATGAGCACACCAGTTACGCTCGACCGCCCACCTGCCAGCAGGTCGCGCACGCGGTGTGCGTCTGCACGCCGCAGCCTTCCGGCGCTGTTGATCGACACGACGACTCCCGGCAATTGTCCCCGAGAGGCTATCTCCACCCGTGTGACCCGCGTGGCCAGCGTTGCTACGAATGCCTCCACCTCGGCGAGGCTCGTGCGGATCACGTCCTCGGCCAGTAGACAGTCGTCGATGTGGACGAGGCTGTTGGTGCGTGCCCGGTAGAAGCCGAGGCGGCCGTTCTCGAACCTGAGCTTGAGTCTGTTGCGATAGCCGAGGGCTTGCGGGGAGGGGATCGTCTCTTCCACCTGGGGGTCGTCGATACCGGCGATACGCCGGAGCGCCTCGCGAACCGCCGCCGTTTTCGCGGCGAGCTGCTCGCGGTAGGCGACCTGTTGCCACGGACATCCGCCACAACGGTCCACCAGTGGGCACGGCGTCGGCGCTCTCGCCGGCCCCGGCTCGAGGACTTCGAGCAACTCCGCCTCTACGTAGTTGCTGTGCTCGCGTACCAGGCGTGCGCGCACCCGGTCTCCCGGGGCCACGCCCTCGACGAAGAAGACCCGGCCGGCCAATCGCGCGATCCCGGGCCGTCCGTGGGCAAGTGTCTCCACGTCGAGCGTCTCTTCTGTGGTCAATTCACTCATGATTCCGCCGCACTCTGCTATGGTCACGCCTGGGTTGCCAGCCGCCGGTCGCCAGCCGCCGGTCGCCAGCCGCCGCCACCCCGCCAGAAAACCCGCGTCGGCCCGCTGTCTGGGCGTCTGGGTCCCCCTTTTGACGCTGCGCGTGACCCGGCCCCGCTCTTGCGCCGGGCCGGGCGGCCGCACGCGCCGGCTTCGGCGCCGCCAGTGCTGATCTTGACTTGCAGGGAACCGGACGCCTACTCTGGATAGCGAATGCAGCTCACCGTCATAGGTTCTGGCGACGCGTTCTGTGCCAACGGCATGCTCCACAGCTGTTACCTGCTCGAGCAGGCCGCGGGGACTCTGATGATGGAGTGCGGGCCCGGAGTGCTCGCGGGCATGAAGCGACTCGGTATTCCCACCGACGCGTCGGATACCGTGCTCATTTCCCATCTCCACGGCGACCACTTCGCGGGGGTGCCCTTTCTCTTCCTCGAGTACACGTACGCCAACCCCCGTACGCGACCACTTCAAATCATCGGTCCCAGGACGACGGAGGACAGGGTCTACACGCTCTACGACGAGCTCTACAAAGGCATGATTTGTCGCGAGCTGCCGTTCCCGGTCGAGTTCGTGGAACTCGAGCCGGGAGACGTCCACGAGGCCGCCGGCTTCACGGTCGAGGCCTTCGAGGTCCCGCACAACGCCGAGCCGTACTCGCTCGGCTTCAACCTCGACTCGGCCGAGGGGCGCGTGCTCTTTTCAGGCGACTCCTCGTGGACCGATGAGTTCGTGGCGCGCAGCCAGGGCGTGGATCTGTTCTTGTGCGAGTGCTGTTGCATCAAGCCGGTGGTGCCTGTCCACACCAGCTATGAGGAGATCCTCGCGCACCGCGACGCTCTGGGCTGTGCCCGTCTGATGCTCACTCACGTCGCCCAAGAGGTGCGCGAGCGCAAGAATCTCGAGATCGAGTGTGCCTACGACGGGCTCGTCATCGAGCTTGCCGGCTCGGGGTCTCAGGCGCGTTCGCTGAAAGGCAGTCGATCAGGTTCGTCGTGATCGTGTGGGTGGCGCCCCAGATGATGTGGCGCCCCGCGGTTATGACCTGTATCTCGAAATCGTTTCCGTCCCAGCTACGCGTTTCCACGCCGTGATGAACGGGGTCGAGAAGGGCCTCGACGGCCACGGTGAAGAGGTCGGCGACTTCCCCGGGATTTACGGTGAATTGCGCGGTGGCCGGTAGAATGCCCACGAACGGTGTAATGACGAAGCGGGCTGCCAGCGTATAGACGTCATCGAGGCAGCCGATGACCTCGACCTCGCCCGGGTCGATGCCCACCTCCTCGTTGGCCTCGCGCAGCGCCGTATCGGCCAGATCCCGGTCGCCCTCCGAGTGCTTGCCGCCGGGGAACGACACCTGCCCTTGGTGGTTTGGGACGTGGTCGCTTCTGAGAGTGTAAAGAACGCTGTAGCCGTCGCCGTCGGCGATGAGCGGAACCAGTACGGCGCAACGGATAGCCTCACCGTCGCTGAGCGCAGTGCGCTTGCGGGTCTCGAGCAGCCGGGCGAGAGGGGCGTGGGAATTCATCGCCGCCCATAGTGGGGTCGGCCGGTGGACGTCGCAACCCGCCATCCCGGGAGGCCGTGGGCCCGGCTTTTCGCGGTGGCGGGTGTGGGTATCCGTTTACTCGGGTCTGCAAGCGGCGGCTGCCCTGTTGGCAAACCCTCGGGGCTGTGCGAATCAATGGAACCGGCCGCTGCCATGATGAACGACGTCATCGTAGTCCACTACGGCGAAGCGACGCTCAAGCTCGGACACCGCGCGAGATTCGTCGGCTGCCTGGTGGACAACCTGAGGAAGTGCCTGAGGGACCTTCCGTGCGGACCGGTACGCGCGCACGCCGCGCGCGTCATCGTCGAGATCGGTGATGCAAGCGAAGCAGAGATCGTCCAGCGTCTGGCTGTGATGCCGGGGATCGCCAATTGTCTGCCGGCGCGACGGGTGGCGCCGGACATCGAGGCGCTCGAGTCGGCAATACGCGAGGCGCTCCGCACCTGGTCGCCTACGGGAACGTTCGCGGTGCGTGCGAAGCGGGCCGATAAGAGCTTCCCTCTGACCTCACCGGAGATAGGCGCGCACGTGGGTGCGATCATCGGCGCTGCCACCGGCGCATCCGTCGACTTGAAGCGTCCGGACGATTCGGTGCACGTGATCGTCGTCGAAGGGGAGATCTATCTCTCCTTTACGCGAATCGCCGGCTGCGGCGGTCTGCCGGTTTCCACGGGTGGGCGGTTGATGCTGTTGCTTTCCGGGGGCATCGACTCGCCGGTGGCGGGCCTGCGGATGATGCGCCGCGGCTGCCGCCTGGGTGCGGTTCATTTCCACAGCGTTCCCTATCTGAGCGCGACCAGCCAGGACAAGGCACGCCAGCTGGCGGCGATCCTGGCCCGCGGGCAGGGGCCTATCCGGCTCAACCTGGTGGCCTTCGGCGACACACAGGCGGAGATCGTCCGCTTCGTTCCGCGGCCGCTGCGCGTGGTGCTCTACCGGCGCATGATGCTGCGTATTGCCTGCGCGCTCGCTGACAAAGCGCGCGCCTCGGCTCTGGTGACCGGCGAGAGCCTCGGCCAGGTTGCCTCGCAGACGCTGGTGAACATGTCGATCATCGAGCGCGCCTCGCCGCTGCCCGTACTGCGACCGCTGGTCGGCATGGACAAGCTGGAGATAAGCCGTTACGCCGACAGAGAGGGAACCTACGAGATCTCGATCGTGCCCGACCAGGACTGCTGCACACTGTTCGTGCCCAAGCATCCCGCCACTGCCGCCCGTGCGGACGAGGTGGCTGCGGCGGAATCCCTGATAGACGTCGAGCGGCTTGTGGGGAATGCCGTCGAGACCAGTATCTGCGAGACCGTCGAGCCAATCTGGCCGGCCCCCGGCGAGACCCGCGCACCGCTGACCTGAGAAGAGTGGAACAGTTGACGGGGAGGGGTGAGAGCGGCCGGTAAGGCGCGTTACTCTTCTTCGGCCTCGTCCTTGCGCGACCTGGCCGCGTGCCACAGCCGTTCGAAGGCGGCGGCTATGTCTTGATTCATTCCCGGCGTGACCAGCTCGGACTCTTCAGCACTTGCATCCATGCTGCCTCGGCGCGGCCGGACGGGTGCTTCGCTCTCCGGCTTCTGCTTCTCCTCGTAGTCGACCTTGCCGACGACGAGGAACAGGTCCCTTACGACCTCCCGCTCCATCCACTCGTTGAGACGCGCGACGAGATCGCCCTGCAGCATACTCAGCTCTTGCAGCCACGAGGAGTTGCGGACCGTGACGACGAGACGTTTGCCGTCCAAACGCACAGGCTGCGCATTGCGCGCGATAACGCGGCCGACTACCTCGTCCCATGCCTGCCAGATGCGGTAATCGTCGAGACTCCGGTCTAGGCCCAGTCGCGCCAGGGCGGTCTCGAGGATGGCATCGAGTCGGATAGGCGTTGAGCGTGGCATAGCGATAGTTCGGGACCCTTGGGGAGTGTTCTAGCCTCGTTGCCTGGGCGCCTCCAGCGCCGCTTGGGCGGGGACGATAGTGATCGACTTTCGTATTTTTATCGCCTATAATTACGCGATGGAAAGACGTTTTTGGAAACTACAGAAGAAAATTGGCGGACCACAACATATAGTGGTACACA
>PIVZ01000795.1 GCA_003354045.1 bacterium | reverse complement strand
TGAAGCTGGGTGTGGCGCGGCTCGTCCATGTCGAGGATGGACAGCTTCACCGGCATGTTCGGCCGTACGCCTTCTCCGGAGCAGAAGATCTTGTGGTTCTTGGAGGCGTATACGACTTCGTCGTACTTCGAGAGCAGCCAGATCTGGTTCTTCTCGTCCCAGTGGACGGGGTCGTTTTCTCTCAGCCAGCGCAGGCGGTCCCAGATGCCGTTGGTCCAGGTGTTTTCATCCAGGAGGTTTATGTCCATCGTGTCTCTCCTTCAGCGAATCTCTGGCGAGACGGGCCAGAGACCGGTCGTGGGGTTTCCAAAAACAGCTACGATACGTACGGCTTCACAGGCCGATAGCAACTGATAACGCCGTGTCCCGGGTTGTCTAGCCCCCGCCGGGTGGCGGACAACGGCCTTCACGGTTGGCGATGCCTCCCGGCGCGAGAACCGGGCGGTCCGCGATGTAAGTCGGGGCCTCGGCGGCGCCAGGCGGGGCAAGTCGGATATGCAGCGTTCGAGACGCCTGTCGTGGGAGATTACTGGCATTCGGGCAGATAATGATCGTGGAGTCCGCCCCAACAATAGAGACAGCTCTACGAAAAAGTCAAGGGGGTTCGGGGTAAATAGAGACCGAGGGTAGGGGCATTACTGATATGGCTCGCCAAACCGCCCCTGGCGGTGCTAGGAGTGGCTGGTCCAGCCCCGAAGGAGGCCGGGCGAGCGGACAAGCGAGATGAGCAATCTGGCGGAAGAAGACCGGACGGAAGGGCCGCGCATCGCGCGTATCGAGCTCACACCCGCGCACGTGCCGTTCAAGGAGAGCGTGCGCGAGGTCATGCGCGCCGGCGAAGGGGGCCTCGGCATGGCGATCGCTGCCGACGAGGAATGGCTCGGTGGCGACTTCGTCATCTGCAAGCTCATCGCGGATGACGGTAGCGTCGGTCTTGGTGAGGTCTTCGTTTGGCTGCCCGAAACCGGCGTCTCGCCGGCACAGATTATCGACGCGATCGAGGGTGCGCTCGGCAGCTACGCCTTGGGCGAGAGTCCTTTCGACGTATTGCAGATCGGTGAGCGCATGGAGCGAAACGTCGCTCGTAACGAGGTCGCCAAGGGGCTGATCGACATGGCCTGCTACGACCTCATGGGAAAGATAGACGGCAGGCCTTGCTGCGACGTGATGGGTGGGTCCGTCGTCGAACGAGTACCGCTTGCCGCACTGGTGCCGTTGATGGACGTGGCCTCGATGGTGGGCATGGCCGAGGGCTTCGCTGGCTCGGGATACAAAACCGTGCGCATCAAGCTCGGCCGTGGCGCGGGGGAAGACGCCGACATAGTCGAGCGCATTCGTGATGCCGTAGGCGGCGACGTCCGCTTGCGAGTCGATTACAACCAGGCTTACGACCCGGCCGAGGCCGTGCGCGCGATCAAGACGATCGAGCCGTTCCGCATCGACTTTGCCGAGCAGCCCGTTGCTGCGAGCGACTACCCCGGCATGGCCTACGTGCAGGAACGGGTGGACACGCCGCTCATGGCGCACGAGGGCTGTTTCTCACTTCGCGACATAGTCACGCTGATCGAGCTCGGCGCCATAGGCGTGGTCGGGTTGAACACCGAGCGCCCCGGCGGCGTGACCAATATGTTGCGCGCTCTCGTTTATGCCGAGCAGCGCGGGATGGCCGCTGTATTGCACAATCAAACCCTCGGAGTTGCCGCGGCCGTGCACCTTCACATCGCCTGTGCAAGACACGACTCGCTCGGCCATGCCACGGAGCTGTTCGGGCATGTGATGTACGAGGACGACCTGATCGTCGATCGGATCGACTACGGGGACGGCGCTGCAACGGTTCCCACCGGGCCGGGCTGGGGCGTCGAGCTGGACGAAGACGCGCTTGCCAGGTATGCCATGACGGAGGACATCTATGAGCTCTACGATAA
>PIVZ01000794.1 GCA_003354045.1 bacterium | reverse complement strand
ACATCCGCTACCTCACCTCCTACTATGTCACCACGCCCATGCGAGCGAGCGAGATCCAGGCAGCTTTCTGCACGAGGAACGGCGACTCCCACCTCTTCGGCGGCGGCACGCCGAGCGAGACGAAGCGACGCATGCCTTGGATGGAGGACAGGGTGCATCCCGCCCTCGGCGGTCCGCGGCTCACGGCCAAGGACGCGGACGATCCGATGATCGCGATGATCGTGGACGCCATCGGCCGGATGATGGCGGAGTACGGAGTGGAGAAGGAGCCGCTCGGCCTCGACGGCTCCACGCTTCAGATGCTCTTCGCCGAAGCCTTCAGGAAGAAGGGCATCGAGGTCGCGCACGGCAAACCGACCATGGATCAGGCGCGGCTCATAAAGACTCCCGACGAGATCGAGCTGATGCGCATCACCTGCGCCAACTCTGAGAAGGCATTTGCCGACATCGCGGATGCCATCCGGCCCGGCATACGAGAGTGCGATCTGGTGGGCATCGGCGTAAAGGCCCTCTACGAGCAGGGAGACGATCACACCGAGGACCTGGTGTGCTGCTCTGGATACAACACAAACCCCTACGGCTGGTCGTTTACCGACAAGCCCATACGACCGGGAGATCTGGTCTACATCGACGTGGACGGCGCCTCCTACCAGGGATACAAATCCTGCGTCTACCGCACCTTCTGCTGCGGCAAGGCCTCACAGGAACAAAAGGATCTCTACGAGGAGTGCCGCGCGATGCTGTATGCCGGCATGGGCGCGGTAAAGGCCGGGGCCACCGACTTCGACATTACCGATCAATGGCCGGACTCGCCCGAGTACTGGGGCTACGAGAGCTGGAACGAAGTGGGCGCCTACGCCCTAGGTCACGGCCTCGGCCTGACGCTTCACGACCGGCCATTGATCAGCAAGATCAAGAACCTGGCCGGCTACCCGCCCACGGAGCTCGAAGCCGGAATGGTCCTGGCGCTCGAGACCTACGCCGGCCACAAGGGCGGGGCCGACGGCGTTCGACTCGAGGACAACGTCGTCGTGACCGAAGACGGCTACGAGTTGCTGACCCGCTGGCCCATAGACGAGCTCATGGAATGCTGGCTGCCCTACCGCTAGGGCGAGGGAAAGAGATATGGAACGATCGCCGGTATCCATTGTAAAGGGAACGGATGCGGAGAAGATGGTCGCGCAGGCGATCGATCTCGTCGGCGGCATCAAGTCGTTCATACGGCCCGGCTCCACCGTGGTGATCAAACCGAATGCCGGGCACGAAGGTGGGCCGGAGACCGCGGTGAACACCAGCCCCGAGGTGGTAACCGCGGTGATCAATGCCGTCAAGAAGGCGGCACCGGCAAAGATCATCCTCGCTGAAGCCTCCGCGATCGGCTGCGACACGATGAAGTGCCTGGAATCGAGCGGCATCAAGAAGGCCGCCGAAGATGCCGGGGTAGACGAGATCCGCGACATCAAGAGCGACAAGGATCTGATCAGCAAGGAGGTGGAGCACCCCACCTCGGACATCGCTCGCGTCGATCTGCCGCGTTTTCTCCTGGAAGCGGATCACCTGGTGAACGTGCCGATCTTCAAGTCGCACGTAAGCATGGTGTTTAGCTGCGCTTTGAAGAACCTCAAAGGCGTGGTCCAGGACATGCACCACTACGTCATGCACTGCACCAACCTGGCGGCCGCAATGATGGACCTGGGCGACATCGTCCGGCCCGACCTGACGGTCGTGGACATGATCCGGCCGATGGAAGGCTTCGGCCCGCACTCGGGCACCCCTGCCGAGTTCGGCTGCGTGGTGGCCGGCAAGGACATGGTGGCCATCGACGCCACCACCTGCCGTATGGCCGACCTTCCCCTGGAAAAGGTCGAGTTCGTCGATGCTGCCCGCGAGAAGGGCCTCGGGAACTTCGATGAAGACAAGATCGAGATTCG
>PIVZ01000793.1 GCA_003354045.1 bacterium | reverse complement strand
GCTGCACAGGCTCTGCTATGCCGACGTGTGGCTGCGCGATACCGGGCCGATATTTGCCCGCAGCGCAGACGGTGTGCTCGCCGCCGTTCGTTTTGCCTTCAACGGTTGGGGTGGCCGTTATCTCTTCGAAGGCGACATCGGCGTGGCCGAGGCCGTGGCCGAACGCTCCGGCTGCGCGTCGATCGAAGTGCCGACGGTCCTCGAGGGCGGCGCCGTCGAGGTCGATGGCGACGGAACCGCCATTACCACGCGCCAGTGCCTGCTCAATCGCAATCGCAATCCCGGCGTGGAGCCGGCCGCAATCGAGGACGTGCTGCGCCGCACGTTGGGTGTAGAGAAGCTGCTGTGGCTCGAGCGTGGGCTTGCCGGCGACCACACCGACGGGCACGTGGATACGCTGGTTCGCTTCACCCAGGCGGGACGTGTCGTGTGCATGCGCGCACGCGAAAGCGACGATCCGAACCGCGACGTGCTCGACGAGATCAGTCGCGACGTGGCCGGCTTCCGCGACGCCGGAGGCAAGCGGTTGGAGGTGGTCGAGGTGCCTTCGCCCGGTCGGATCCTCGATCCCGACGGCGATCCGCTGCCGGCCAGCTACCTCAACTTTTATATCGGCAACCGATCCGTGGTCGTTCCGCTATACGGTTCGCGCTATGACGACGAGGCAGTCGAGGTGCTGGCCGAGTGCTTCCCGGGACGCGAGGTCGTCGGCCGGCCGGCGCGTACGATTCTCACCGGCGGAGGAGCTTTCCACTGTATTACGCAGCAGCAGCCGGAGGCCGGCACCGCGAACGATAGGCCCAAAGATGGCGAGTAGCGACGACAGCGTAACGGTGGCGGTTGTGCAGGCGGCGCTCGGCGGCGACCGAGAAGCCAACGTCGAGCGTATAGAGGGGCTCGTTCGTAGCGCGGCCGCGAGCGGCGCGCAGGTCATTTTGCCGCCGGAACTCTTCGCGAGCGCCTATTTCCCGAAGATAAAGAGCGAGGAGTTCTTCGATTGGGCATTCCCGGCCGGCGATGACCCGGCACTCGAGCGCTTCGGCCGCATCGCGCGAGAGCTTGGCGTGGTCGTGCCGGTGTCCTTCTTCGAGCGAGACGGAAGCGACTACTATAGCAGTGTGGCTGTCATGGATGCCGACGGCTCCACGCTCGGCATCTACCGCAAGAGCCACATTCCCGAGGGGCCGGGCTACGAGGAGAAGTTCTACTTCCGGCCGGGGAACAGCGGCTTCGAGGTGTGGGCAACCCGCTACGGCGCGTTGGGCGTGGGGATATGCTGGGACCAGTGGTTTCCGGAGTGTGCACGGGCACTGGTCCTGGGCGGCGCCGACATGCTGCTCTACCCGTCGGCCATAGGCAGCGAGCCCGACGCCCCCGAGCTCGATACGAGCGGCCCATGGCAGAGGGTGATGATGGGGCATGCGGCCGCCAATTTGGTGCCTGTGGCTGCAGCCAATCGAATTGGCGAAGAGGATGGACAGATTTTCTACGGCCGCTCCTTCGTTGCCGACCAGAGGGGAGAGAAGGTGGTCGAGCTCGCCGGTGACGAAGAAGGTTTTGCAGTCGCGACCTTCGACCTGGCGGCTATCCGTCGTGAAAGAGCCGATTTCGGGCTCTTGCGCGACCGCCGCCCCGACCTCTACGGTGCGCTGCTCGGACAGGCCACGGCGGCTAAGAAGCCCTAGCAGCGAACAGCTCTGTTTGCGCGCAGCGCTAAAGGCACTAAACTCGGGACCTCGGGAGACACGGTGAGAATACTAGTAGCAGGAGCCACCGGTCTCGTCGGCCGGCGCCTGGTTCGCCGACTGCTCGAGGCCGGGCATGGCGTTGCCGCCTTGACCCGTAGCCTCGAGGTCGCGGATGCCACGCTACCGGTGCCCTGCGATTTCTACGAGTGGGACCCCGCCCACGGCAACATCGACCCTGCAGCCAT
>PIVZ01000792.1 GCA_003354045.1 bacterium | reverse complement strand
TTCATTGAGCTTACTCGCTACCTGGCCGATCGCGTGGCCCTTCGCGTGGTTTCCTTCGAAGAGCGGCGCGAGAAGACATTTATAGCCGCCACGGTCTTCACCAATAGCGATTCATCGAAGAAAATCATCGTCGGTCGCGGCGGCGCGCGCATCCGCGAGGTGGGAACCGCTGCACGCAGGCGCATCGAGGAGCTGTTGGAGCGTCGTGTGTATCTCGAGCTCTATGTGAAGGTGCGCAAAGGCTGGCACGACGATGCCCGCTTTCTCGAGGAGCTGGGAATTTGAGCGCCACTATGAAGGAAGCCCGAAGGGTAGCCATCGTCGGCCGCCCCAACGTCGGCAAATCGACGTTGTTCAACCGCCTGGTCGGCCGGCGAAGGGCGATCACGCTCGACACACCGGGAGTTACCCGCGATCCAATCGAAGAGACGGTCCACTGGCGCGACAAGGATTTGATCCTGGTGGACACCGGCGGACTGGGCGGGGAAGCCGAGATAGCGCTGGCCGACAAGGTGCACGAGCACACCCTGCGCGCCATGCGAGACGCCGACGTCCTTGTGGTGCTGCTCGATGCCCGGGCCGGCGTAAGCCCTCTGGACGCCGATACCGTGGATCTGGTAAACCGCAGCGGCCTGCCGGCCGTCTACGTGGCCAACAAGAGTGATGGCCCCACGGAGGAAGCCTCGCTGGTGGAGTTCTGCGAGCTCGGGATCGAGGCGCCGCTTCCGGTCTCTTCCGAGCACGGCCTCGGCATGCGCGACCTCAAGATCGAGGTGTTGGCTTGTCTGAAAAAGCGCGAGGCGAGGGACTCATTGCCAGGCGCACCCACCAGTGACGCCGAGTCCGCCGTGGGTGATATCACCGAGCCCGGCGGCGGTGCGAACACTGAGGAGGCCGAAGCGGCTCGGCCTTGCCGCGTCGCTCTGGTCGGCCGCCCCAACGTAGGCAAGTCGTCTCTGCTGAACCTGATCGCCGGGGAGGCATTATCCCTGGTAGACGACGCACCGGGGACAACGCGAGACGCCGTCGATACGACCATCATGCGCGAAGGCCGCCGTTATGTGTTCGTGGATACGGCGGGCATGCGTAGGCCGTCGCGCGTCAAGCGCGGCGTGGAGCGGATAAGTGTGGGCCGCAGCATCGGCGTCATCGAGCGTGCCGACGTGGTGGTATTACTGGTGGAGGCCACCGAGGGAGTGACCGACCAGGATGCGCGCATCGCCAACCGCGCTTGGAGCGAGGGGAGGGCGCTGGTCATCCTCGTCAACAAGATCGACCTGCTCGGCGGCCGCGCGGCCCTGGAGCGTGTCCGTCGCGAGACTCGCCGCGTTTATCCGACCCTGTCGAACGCCCGCCTGGGCTTTGTCTCGGTTCTCAAGGAGCGCGGCATCGACGACTTCTTCGATGCCGTAGACGGCGCCCATCGGGCCCACAACCGGGACATCCCCACCGTGACGATCAACCGCATCGTCGCCGAGGCCGCCGACAGGCGTCAGCCGCCAGTGCTCGGCCGCGGCCGGCTACGGTTGCTCTACGCCACCCAGACTGCCGTACGTCCCCCGACCATCAGCGTGTTCGTCAACCGCAAAGGCGTTCCCACCGACTACGAGCGTTTCCTCGAGCGCTGCGTACGCGAGCAGATCACGCTCGAAGGCTCGCCTCTGCGCCTACGGTTCGTACGCCGGGATTCTCACGGACCGGGTAGGGAGTAGTTGCGGGCGTAGGTGATATAGCTGCGCGCGCCTTCGAGGAAACGGGTTCTCTCTTCCTCGGTGACCTCGCGAACTACCTTTGCCGGGGCCCCCATTGCGACCATGCCAGGGGGTATCTCGGTGCCCGGGGTCACCAGGCCCCCCGCTGCGATCATCGCGCCTTCGCCGACCACGGCACCGTCGAGAATGATGGCGCCGATACCTATCAGGGCGCCGCTCTCG
>PIVZ01000004.1 GCA_003354045.1 bacterium | reverse complement strand
AAGCTCAATAGTTTTCCCCAATTTAAGAAATAGAAAGTAGGAGAGGTTATATGGAATTTATACCTGTTTCAAATCCAGTTATACGTGAAGAAGAAGCACGGGCGAAGCAGTGCGATCCCCTACCTCGGGACCTGGCTGGACATCGCCCGCGACCGAGCCGCAACCCACATATGGAGGCTTCCGGTTACCAGTAAGCTGGCCAATGACGCCGGGGTCCTGATGTGGGGACTGCCAAAGACCATCGAGGAGATCGACTTCGAGGTGGCCGGTGAGCGCGCCACTTTCACATTGTCGATGGACGGTCGGGAGGTACTGAGCTATTCGGTTCGCGCGAGCGGGAACCGAGTCCAGCCTCGTAGTGCATCGGCCGTCTACTCACTGTACGAAGGCGCCCCCCACGTCACCTACATCAACCACGAGTACCGGGACATGGGGGTAGAACTCGGCGGCGGAAGTCTCAGTCTCGGCGACCACCCCGTGGCCGACGAGCTTCGCGGCCTCGGCCTACCACGCCGCCCGCTAATGGCCTCCTGGATGGGCCACCTCGCCCTCGACGTAGGCCCGCCCGAAAAACTCTAGATAGCGGCTTCGCGTGGCAGCGTGGCGAGGATTTCGGCTATGCACTCGCTTTTGAGCGGGTAGTAGATGGAGAAGCCGAGGCGGTCGGCCACGCCGCGGTAACGGGCTTCCAACCGAGCGGCGACCTGTTTCGGCTCGCCGCACACGGCTATGGCTTCGAGGATCTCGTCGCTTATGAGATCGCTCATCTCCGTCCAGCGTCCCTGTTTCGAGAGCCGGTGCAGCTCGCCGTGCAGGTCACCCCAGCCCTCGGCATCGAGCACGCATCGATAGGCAGGTGTCGATCCATAGAAGGCGATCTGCTGGCGCGTTACCAAACGCGCTGTTTGATACTCGTCCTCGTCGGCGCCGGTCACGATCATCGCCTGACAGGCAATTGCGACGTCCTCGGGTTTACGGCCGGCGCGGGCGGCACCGGTTGCGAGAGCGGGACGCGTCACCTTCTCGAATGAACCGGGGGTGCCGAACGGATGTACGAGCACGCCGTCGGCGACCTCGCCTGCGACCTCGGTCATCTTCGTGCCGACGGCGCCGAGAAACACCGGGATCTTACCGTATGGGTTGGGCCCCGGGTTGAAGATCGGTGTCATCAACGTGTGCGTGTAGAAGCGGCCGCGAAAGTCCAGCTTGCCATCACCGTCCCAGCACTCCCAGATCGCGCGCAGGGCCAGGATCAACTCGCGCATGCGCGCCGTGGGATGCGACCATGTGGCGCTGAAGCGCCGCTCGATGTGGGGCTTGATCTGCGAGCCCAGGCCGAGGATGAAGCGACCCCGTGAGTACACCTGCAACTCGTGTGCGAGCTGTGCCAATATCATCGGGTTTCGCGCGAACGCTATCGCCACGCCGGTGGCAAGCTCGATTCGGCTGGTGTGCTCGACCGCGAGCATCAATGGAGTAAACGGCTCGGTGGGACCTTCGAAGGTGAAGAGCCCATCGTAACCGAGCTCCTCGTACTCGCGCGCCTGCTCGGCCACGCGGCTGAAATCGATGGCAATGAGAGATCCGTCTATCTTCATCGGCCGGTCCTTTCGACGGTAGAGCAGAAATCGTAGGAGTTGGCGCGGTCCACGAAGACTTCCTCATCCGCCGCGGCCTCCGCGCCCACCGGCGACTCGGCGACCGCGGCCAGGAAGGTATCGAGCGACTCCAGGTGGAGCTCGGAGACGCTGTCCACGTCCCACACGCCGAGCCCATAGCGCTCGGCCAGCCGCTGGGAGGCGTGCGGGTCAACGTGGAACTGAACGTAGCCCACGATTCCCGGCACCCTCATCCCGAACTGGGAGTGGATCTCCCTGTAGCGCTTCAGGTAGGCATCGTGGTCGAAGCTCGCATTGCGCCGCATCAGGTACTGATAGCGGACGGGAGCACAATCCGCAGGCAAGAACGCCACGTCTTCGCCAACCAGCATCGTTGAGAGATCGGGGTGCGCCATCTCTTCCAGAAAGTCGCCGATGCCGGCGACCGCGGACTCTACTACTTGTAGACTCACCGTCTCTCCAGTGATCTCCAAGGCGCCGCGATGGGGTGTGCGAGGTCCGAAGGGATCCTCCCTGAGGCGAAGCATCACGTTCACTTCGGCCCCAGGCCCTTCGAGCTTCTCGCGCAGCGCGTTCGCCACCTCGCGAATACGGCTCTCGAACGCGTTCTCAGCCCCCCCGCGTGGGACTATATGAATCAAGGCTTTCATCCGGTCTCTCCGTCCAGCGGCTTCCAATCTGTGTCGGGCGTTTCATCTGCGGCCTCCCAGCACGCCCGGCGACGAGCCGCACAAAAGCGCGCCAACGGCGGTCTTGTCAAGCGTCCGGGGGGCACGCACGCGCCACCCTGCGCGGGATCGGTGGGCACGAGGCCAGTTTGTGCCGGCTCAGCATGCTCCAGGCAGGGATGCACAGGCTCGGCTCGCGCGTGGCCAGCTTGTCCGGGGCCGCCCGGCCTTTGACCGCGCCAGCACGCCGCGGAAGAATGCAGTTGCCCGACCCATGACCGCCACGAGAGGAACGAAGCGCCGCGCCATGCAGCCGCTGCAGGCAGTTCGCGCCATGCGCAAGCTGCTCGCCAACCCCGACGACACACCGTTGGTTTTCGAAATTCTGCGCGCGCTTTCCGGCGACAGCTTCGAGCGCCTTTTCCAGCGCGTGATGTCGACCCCCGACGGCCGGCGCATCCTCGAGCAAGAGCGGTCCTTGCTTGATGAGCTTTCCAACCTAGAGCGCCTACGTACGCTGCCTGAGGAAACCCTCGGACGCGAGTACGCCCGCTACCTCGACGATGAGCAGATCGACGCCGCCGGCCTGGTCGAGGCCAGCGAGAGAGACGACGACAGCGTCGTCTTCCTCGACGAGCGTGCCTCCGTCCTCAGCGCGCGCATGCGCGACATGCACGACCTGTGGCACGTGGTGTGCGGCTACGAACGCGACATGATCGGCGAGGGCGCGTTGCTTGCGTTCACCTACGCGCAGGCGCGTAACCCGGGGCTTGCGTTCATCGTCTTGATGGCCGCTCTGAAGATGTGGCGCGAGGGCGTGCGACAAGCTCCGAAGCTGATGTGGGAAGGTTACCGCCGCGGGCGGCGCGCCACGTTCCTACCCGCGGTGTGTTGGGAAGACCTCCTTGCCGAACCGGTGGAAGAGCTACGCCGCCGTTTCCGGCTCGATCCCGCCCCGAGCTACGAGCCGCGCTTCTCGGATGCCGGCCTGGCCGTACGCGCCGACAATTCCTGAGCCGGCAATTCCGGCCTGGATGATGTAACTGCACCTGCTCGCCGATGCGCAAAAGGCCACCGGCAAGTGTGTTACGGAGACTGTACGGGAGGGGTTGAGATTGGTGGCGGCGCGCCGCGCCTACGCGAGGCTGCGCGAGCTACGCGGCAAGGTGGACCTTGGTCTCGACCTGGCAGCCTTGCGCGGCGACACTCGATGATCGTAATCCCTACCGACACGCTCATCGCACAAAGTTGCCTGGACCACGACGTTCCGCTGATCACGCGTGATGCCGACTTCGGTCCCTACGCGCGTCACGGCAAACTCCGATTACTGGGCTGAGCCGTACAAACGCCTGCCGAGCATGGCGGGGCGTTTGCAAATAGGTGCTTCCAGCGTGCTATGGTGCGCCTGGAAGCCCTGGTTGCACTGCGGTAGCGCGTGGCAGTTAGCACTACGCGCGGGGAGGTGTGCAATGTGTCGAGCTAATCGGTGGGTCCGTAGAGAACTTTGCCAGCCGATATCCACGCGGTGCGTGGCCAAGACATTGTTAGTGGCAGCCCTGCTGTTGCCCTCGCCGGCCGCCGCGCAAAACGACCCCTTGATCTATCTGGACACGGAGATGCTCGAAGGGCTGTGGGAGACCGTGGTCACCGACTCCGGGGCCGGCGAGAGCTATACCGCCGAGCGACAGCCCGTGACCGGCAACCCGAACGGCTTCCGCTGGATGAGCTTCGAGCTGCCCACGGCCGGCAAGCTTAGCGCCACTCACCGCTACTTTGGCGGCGTCTACAATCCGAGCGCCGGGGAGCCACTCGGTGGATTGGTGGTCACCATCGATCACCGCGAGGTCTCCGACAATCTCGACCGCATAGAGCTCGGGCACGACTTCTTGGTCTTTCAGGACGGAGAGATCTTCTCGGTGAACCTGGCCGGCTGCTGCTCTGCCGACTGGACGGTTGAGGGTACGGCGACGCGCTGCCTGCACCCGGAGGACTTCGAGAACGATAATCAACTCCAGCCCGACTTCTCGGCCTCGGGAGAGATGATGTTCTTCGGTTTCCGAACCTCGGTATCGAACACGGCCACCGATGGCGCACGTTCGGTTGCCGTGGGAGTGGATAATTTCCGGGTTCTCACCTTCGACACCACCGACCCCACCTGTACGGCGAATCCGGCCGATCTGCGCCTTCACGGCAGCGACGGAGGCCACGAGTGGGGCGACGACCCTGTGATTCCCTACGCGATACGGCTGGTAAACGAAGGCGGCCCGATAAGCGGGCTTTCTCTCGAAAACATAGTACCCGAGCATACTACCTTCTCCGATGACGACAGCACGCCGGGCTGGGCGTGCGATCCCGATGTCAGCGCAGGCAGCACGTGCACCTTCCCGCTTGGCAATGTGGACGGCGGCGGCGCGGAGAAAAACGCGACGTTTGCTGTGCGAGTCGTGGACGGAACCGATCCCATGACCGACATCTACCAGGAGGTCGGCCTCATCTCCACTATAGGACGGCGCAGGCGTCCGCAGGACGGCATCGACTGCAAGTTATGCACGATGGTCCAAGCAAATCTGTGCAACATCCACCAGAGGCATTCCGATCTATGCTGCTTCCTCGAGTTCATTACGGGCGAAGTCTGTCCCTTCTATGACTTTTTCTTTCCGCGGCAGCGAGCGGCGATTCCGATACCGGAGCGGCCGCTGTTCGACAACTTCATCGCCTACCGCCTGCGCGACCGCGCCTTACCGGAGACCCGCGGAGGACGCCGTACGGTCGAGCTCTACTACGAGCACAACGCCAATATGGTCGATGCCGCGCTGGCCGATCCCAACATCTTGACGCTCGCGCTCACGGCGCTAAAGAGCTGGGAAACGATTCTGCGATCCGTGGCCGACCCGGACGGCGCCTACCACCCCGACTTTCAGACGATCTTCCAGGTACATGTCGACGACCTCAATGCGTTCCTCGACGCCTTGCGCGCGGTGGCCAACGGGGCGCTCGGTGAGGCCATCGATCGCGAGCGGCCGCGCCTGGATCTCGCCAACTGGGTGGGACTCACTGCAACCCAACTGCGCGCCCGCTTGCACCGGCTGAGCTGCCCGGGCAGCGAGGTGATGTTGCCCTGCGGTGCACTCAACGGTGACTGCGTGGTCTCCGCGACCGACGCACTGATTGCGCTGGGGATCGCCGTCGGTAAGTTCCCGTTCGACCCGGCCTCCGACAACGACGGCAACGGTACCACGACGGCTACCGACGCGCTGAGCATCCTGCGCGTCGGCGTCGGCAAGGATGAACCCTCGACGGCTTGCGGTATCTAGACGGCGCGCAGCGGTATCTTCCGGAACAAAGCGGCGGCCTGGTTCCACCGGCGGCGCTAAGCCGGGTTAAGTTCGGGAATTGCGTACACGCAGGCACTCGATCAGCCGGTGGCAGCTCTCGCCTACTTCGACGCGGGTCTTGGCGATGTCGTCGGCATGGGCCACCACCATGGCGGCCTCGCTCATGGCACCGAGCAGGAGATGAGCCAGCGGCGTTACCGGTTGCTCATCGACGAGACCTTGATCAATGGCGGCCTCGAGCACCGCCCGCACGAGCCCCAGCCCGTACTTCGCATCGACTTCGCGCCAGGTCCGCCAGCCCACCACCGAGGGCGCGTCGAGCAGCACGATCTGCCTCACAGTGGGATCGAGGCTGGCGTCCAGGAAAGCGTCACACCCCAGGATGAGAGACTCGATGGGATCCGTGGTGGCGCCGACGAGACCGGCCACGCTTGCCGCGAACTCGCTCTCGACGGCCTCGAACACGGCGAGGAACAGGTCACGCTTGTCACGGAACTGGTGGTAGAGGGCGCCACGGGTAACACCGGCCCGGCGCACTATCTCCTCGGTTGCGGTGCCGCTGTAGCCCCTCTCACCGAACAGCTCTCGGCCTGCTCGAAGCAGTGCCTCGCGGGTCTGCTCGGATCTCTGGGCTTTGAGGCTCTTGACTTCTGACATACCGTCTGTATGTTACATACGTACTGTCTGTATGTTATAGACAGTAGCCCCTGATTCAAACCCTGCCTGTGTTTTTCTCTGCACTGGGCCTGGGCTTCAGGGATGGGGCACAACGGCCGGCAGCGGGGAGCCCTGGCCCAAAGGAGAGCCAATATGGATGCCTTCCTGGACACCCCCTGGCAAATCTATGCCGCTGCTTTGCTGATGGCTTTCGGCGTGGGAATCACCGTTCGAGGCCTGGCAATGATCGGGCAATGCCGCCACCACCGCGACCCCGTGCGGGCGCTGTGGCTGGCCCGTGGCATCCGTGCCGGGATCGCGGGGCTTTGCTCGATAGCTCTCGGCCTGGGCTGGATGTCAGGGACCGACTGGATGGTCTTTCTCGCCCTCATCATCCTTGGCCAGGAGATGCTCGAGGTGAGCATCATGGTAGCCGCCCTGAGGGACGAGGAGCGCAGACGACGGACCGTAGCCGGCGTCGAAGCGGGGAGTCTGGGGCACTGCGCGGCGTCGCCGCCGTCGATCTGTTAGCGGTGCAGCCCATACCTTGTTCGCTCCCAGCGTTCCTTCTATAGCTCGCTCGTGGGAGATCCGACCGACTCCTCCGTAGACGAGAAATCGACTCGTCCCCCGCGCTGGCTGGTCTCCGTGCTCGTCGGTGCCTGCCTACTCGCTGTTTGGATCGCCTGTACCGACCTGCACAACTATCCCCCATATCTCGACTACGACTCGGCCACCCTCGGAATCTTTGTAAACAATGTGACGTTTCACGACGAGTTCGACCATCGTCTCAATCCCGCCTTGGACTTCCAAAGCCGCTACCGTGGATTCTGGGCGGCGCAGTTTCTCCCGGTGGCGGTACCGCTGAGTTGGCTACAATCCGCCCTGCGCCTTCCGCCCGATGAGGTCGGCATCATGCTACGGGTCGTCTCGCTGGCGCTTGGCCTGTGCGGCTGTTTCTGCGCCGCACTCGTCGCTGTCGGCAATCGCAGACTCGCTCTCGTGGAGGGGATATTCGTCGTTGCGTTCACGTTCTCGCTCCCGCCCTTTCTCCTCTATGCCCGCACCGGACCCGTGAACTTCCTGGTGTCATTCTGTCTCTACTGGGTGGCCGTCCTTCTCATCGTGCGTTTCATCGCTTCGGGGGCTGCGCGCTACCTCTACGGCGCAGGCATCGTCGCCGGCTACTATGCGCTCGTGCCCTACGCACCCATCCTGACGCTGCCGTTGGTCGCTATCTGGCTGGTGTGGCGTCGCGGCATGCTCCGCCAGGTGCTCTTGAACAAGCACCTCTACGCAGCCGGGGCGATCGCATTGCTGATATACATTGCGGTTCCTTACGGGCTGGCGACGAGCCAAGGCAGGACATACGAAAGTCTGCGGGCGCAGGCATCACGGTTCGTGGCGCTGCGTTCCCGTCGCACTGTGTCCTGGGACCATCTGCAACTGGCGCTGCTCATCGATAAGGCTACCAAGCTCGTTCACCAGCACTTCTACTTTCGCAGAGACGACTTGGGAGACCCGACGCGCGAGGACCAGGTCTGGACGCTGGACGCTCCGCACCTCGTCTGGCTCGGGCTACTGCCGTTTGGGCTCGTGGGTCTGTGGACCGGGCTGCGCGAACGGGACGAGGCAACGCGAGTGTTCGGCACCGTCGCCGCCTGCAGCTACTTGCTGGCGTTTTCGTTCAGCTTCCCCGAAGGGCGTTACCTGCTCACCGCCGTGCCTTGTTACGCCGCCTTCGTCCTTGGAGGACTGCGGCGGATGGCACGATCGCCGACAGTACGCATCGGCGTGTTGACCGGCGCACTGGTTCTGATGGCGGCCAACACCCATGCCTTGGTGCGCGGCGAGTACAACGCGTCGATGATTCGGTTGTGGAAGCCCATGGCGGGAATGCAAGAAGCTCTTGCCCTGATCCGGGGACACTCCGGGCTCCGCTATAACAGCAGTGAACGGATCTTTATCGTGTGGCCCGGACTGAGCTTCAAGGAGCGGCTCTACTTGCAGATGCTCGGGAACTTTCAAATTGCCGTGCCGCCGGCAGACACCATAGCCAGTCATGCCGCGTCCGGGCGCACGCTGTTCGCGGTCGCCGAGGCGCGAGATCATCGGGCGATCGGCAACCGAGAGCAGCAAGGCTTCCGGCTGCTCGGCGAAGTCGTCGATCCCGTTAGCGGGCGCAGGCTCGTCGTCATGGCCGACGACGAGTCGTAAGCGCAGGCCCGCATAGGTCAGCGGGCGGTGCTCTCGATATCCTTCGATGACCTCATGAAGGAAGTCGTGAAGCCAGGAGCTTGCCGCTCTTCGGCCGGCTTGCTCGCGAGCAAGATGCCGTCGGTAGGGCAGGCCACGACGCACACCCCGCAGCCGATGCACTTCTCGAGATTGACCGCCGCGATCTCGTCGTCCGACATGGAGATGGCGTCCATCGAACAGCCATCAACACAAAGCTCGCAGGCGTTGCACAGCTCGGCGTCAACCTCCGCGAAGTGATCGCTGGTAACGAGAACGGCCGGATTGGGAAGCATCTTCAGCGCGCGAAGCTGGCCGCAGCAGTCGGGGCAGCAGTTGCAGATGGCCGCCGGATCCTCGCTGTCGGGAATCTGGTGAACGAGACCGGCCTCGGCAGCCCGTTGCAGAACCGTGAGCGCCTCGTCCTGCGTAATCTTGCGGCCCATCCCATGTTCAACGTAGTAGTCGGCGTAAAAGCCGAGTAGAAGGCAGACCTCCAGATCCTGCCGGCATCCGCTTTCCAGCGCCTCCTGCTGCTTGGCGCAGTAGCAGTTGGCCAGCGCAATGCGATCCTGGGCGCGGATAATCTCGCTGACGTCTTCGTAGGGCGCTACGGCCTTGGCCGCCATTACCGGAGCCATGATCGGGACGGTGCGCAGCGGCATCGCGCGCAGCGGCAATCCCGTCTCGACCTCTGGGCCGGACGACGGCTCCTGGGGAACCTTCTCGGCCCACATGTAGTCCTCTATGAGCCGGGCTAACCCTCCATCCATTCGCTCCACCTGGTGCTCGATCAGCCCGTGGGCGAACGGTGCAGCGGCATAGTAGTGAGCCTCGCCCTTTCGCTTCGGAAAGACCAGGCCCTTGGCCGCCATGCCTTCGAGAACGATCGCAAGCCGCTCCGGGTCTCCGTCGGTCCGCGCCGCTACCTGCTCTGGCGTCTCGAGGTCGCTGGTCAGCCGAATGTAGGTTTCCGCCTCTTCCTCCGTGAAGAGCCTGCGAAGGAGCTGCAACTCGATGCCGGATATCGACGCGGCAAACCCATAACCATGGCCGTCCACGGCCTTTCTCAATTCTCGGTAGATGTCTTCGCCCATGGTCGCCATAATCGCACACTTGTCGGACCTGTCACCAGCGCCGCACGCTCGGTCACGAGCCCTCGCGGCTGGCTCCCTCCACCCGCTGCCGGCGCCGCGCGGTATGCCGAGTGTCTCATACGCGGCAGCGTGATAAGTGACAGGGCCGTCCCGGGCGTGGCGGAGGGAGGATCCAGAAATGGCTTACAGAGTGATCGTGTGGGGTACCGGTTTCGTCGGGAAGATGGTGATAGCCGAGCTAGTGGACAATCCCGAGTACGAGCTCGTGGGTGTGATCGGTCATTTCCCGGAAGAGATAGGCAAGGACATCGGTGAGCTGATAGATGCCGACCCGATAGGGCTCGAGAGCAGCGGCGACGTCGATGCGGTGCTGGCCACCGAAGCTGACGTGGTGGCCTACTACGGCCCGACCGCCGAGTTTGCCGGCGAGAACATCGAGAACATCTGCAAGGCCTTGCGCTCGGGCAAGAACGTGGTGTCCACCTCGATGACGCCCTGGGTCTACCACAAGGCAGGGCACACACCGCCCGAACAAGTCCAGCCGGTGGAAGACGCGTGCATGGAAGCCGGCAAGACTTGCTTCACCACGGGCATCGACCCCGGCTTCATGAACGACATCGTACCGCTCACTCTGACGGGCGTGTGCGGCCGCATCGACACTCTTCGCATCCAGGAGATTCTGGATTACTCGACTTACACGGGCTCCACTGCGGGAATGGCGCTAGGCGACCGCATGAGCAAGGAAGGTGTGCTGCAGATCCCCGACGTCCTCATCTACGCATGGGGCCCGACCATCTACATGATGGCCGACGCCATGGGTGTGGAGCTCGAGAAGGTGGATACCACCTACGTGAAGTGGGCCACCCCCGAGCCGGTGGAGTTCGTCAAAGGCGTGGTCGAGGCCGGTAGCTGTGCGGCGGTGCGCTTCGAGATTCGCGGCTGGGTGAACGGTCGCCCGGCGATCGTGATCGAACACGTCAATCGAATCGGGCACGCTGCGGCCCCCGAGTGGCCAAGAGCCAAGCTCGAGGAGAACGATGCCTACCGAATCATGATCGAGGGCAGTCCCAATGTCGTCATGGAAACGACGTTTCGTGGGGAAAAGGACCACGATCCGAACTCCGGCGGATGTCTGGCCACGGGAATGCGCGCCATTCACGCGATTCCCGCGGTATGTGCCGCCGAGCCCGGGATGGTCTCGGCACTGGATCTACCGCTGGCGGCCGGTAGAGGTACCATACGGCTCGAAAAGGAAGAAAGCATATGATCCTTCAAGACAAGACTGTCGTCATAACGGGTGTCGGCACCGGGCTCGGCGCCGAGATGGCTCGGCTATGCATACGGGACGGCGCCAACGTCGTGCTCGGTGCGCGCACCGAGTCTCAACTCGAAGCGGTGGCCAAAGAGGTGGACCCCTCGGGCGAGCGCACCGCCTGGGCGCGGACCGACATCACCGATGTTGCTAGCTGCGAGGCCCTGGTCGCAACGACCGTCGAGCGCTTCGGTGCGCTGGATGCCATCGTTCAAGTGGCTGCATTCGAGCTCGCCTTCGGTGGTCTTCACGACAGCAACTTCGAAGACTGGCGCAAGGCTTTCGATACCAATGTGATCGGCACCATGCAGCTCTTGCAGGCAGTGGCTCCCAAGATGAAGGAGCTAGGCGGCGGCTCGATCGTGCTCATCGGCTCTCAGTCGATGTATCTTCCGCTGATCCCGCAGGCCGGCTACGCCGCTTCCAAAGGCGCATTGCTCTCCAGCATGTACTACCTCACCAAAGAGCTCGGTCCGGACGCAATCCGCGTGAACATGGTCGTCCCGAGCTGGATGTGGGGGCCGCCGGTCCAGCTCTGGATAAGGGGCTCGGCCAAGCAGCAAGGCGTTTCCGAAGAAGAGGTTCTCGGAGAGATCACCAAAAACATCCCACTACGCGGGATTGCGGCCGACGAAGACGTTGCCGAGGCGGCGATCTTCCTATGCTCGGACCGCTCGCGTATGATCACCGGTCAGACCTTGATGGTAAACGCCGGCGAGATAATGCGCTGACCGATCCTTGACGGACCAGGAGGATTCCATGGACTTCGAACATTCCGAGCGTGCCCGATTACTCATCGACCAGGTCGAGCGCTTCGTGCGCGAGCGGGTGGTACCCAACGAGCAGACCTACGCCGACCAGCTTTCCCACAGTGACGATTGGCGCCAGTGGCGCGTTCCGCCGGTCATGGAAGAGATGAAGGCCGAGGCCAAGGAGCTGGGACTCTGGAACCTCTTCCTACCTGACCGGGAATACGGCGCGGGACTCGACAACCGCGACTACGCGCCCATCGCCGAGGTGACCGGCCGCAGCTACCTGGCGCCCGAAGTGTTCAACTGCTCCGCGCCCGATACCGGCAACGCCGAGGTACTCGTCCAATACGGATCCGAGGAGCAAAAGAAGCGCTGGCTCGAACCGCTGCTGGCCGGTGAGATTCGTTCCGGGTTCGCGATGACCGAGCCTGCCGTGGCCTCGAGCGACGCGACCAACATGAAGGCCACCTGCGAGGTGGTCGGTGACGAGGTGGTCATCAACGGTCACAAGTGGTGGACCAGCGGCGCCGGCGATCCGCGTTGCAAGTTCCTCATCTTCACGCGTGTCACCGCACCGGACGCCGAGCGCCACCAGCGCCACTCGATGGTGCTCGTTCCGATAGATGCACCGGGTATGGAAATCGTGCGCATGCTGCCGGTGTTCGGCCACCTCGACGAACCGCACGGACACGCCGAAACCGTCTTCGATGATGTGCGAGTGCCGGTGGACCACATAATTGCCGGACCCGGCCGCGGCTTCGAGATCGCCCAGGGTCGCCTGGGCCCCGGGCGCATTCATCATTGTATGCGCGCCATCGGTGCGGCCGAGAGGGCGCTCGAGCGTCTGTGCGAGCGCGCCGTGGGCCGCATTGCCTTCGGCAAGGCGCTGGCCAACTTGGGAGGCAACCGCGACATCATCGCCGACTCCCGCATGGCCATCGATCAGGCGCGGCTGCTCACGATGAAAGCAGCCTGGGCCCTGGACACCGTCGGTACCTTTGGCGCGTTGGTGGACATCTCTGCGATCAAGGTCATCGCGCCCAATGTGCTGCAAAAGGTGGTAGACGCGGCCATCCAGATGCACGGCGGTGAGGGTGTAGCCGATCCGGAGCTCATACGTCTGATGGCCATGGCCCGCGCGCTTCGCATCGCAGACGGTCCCGACGAGGTGCACCGCGGCATGGTCGCGCGGCTCGAGTTGAAGAAGTACCAGTAGCGTCGCTGCGCTCTACTCGCGGCGCGACGAGCGACGGCGGGCGGCCGCCGCTTATTGGGCGACGGACTCCGCAGTCTCGGCCGCTCGATAGTTGACATTCAAGACGCCCGCTGTGCCGCCCACATCAAAGGCGACGATGGTGATGCCTACATCGCCGGCAACCCAGGTAGCTTCGAGCTGTGGAACGGGCTGACTCGGACTCACGTCTTCGAACGACAGCTCTTTGCCGTACTTTGCGCGAAACTCGGCAACCAGCGAATCGGCCACCACCTTGAGCTCACCGAACGGCAGATCGTTCTCCGGCAACAGAGTTACCTGTACCAAGCCGCGAGTTTTGTCGGAGAAGAAAAACGCGGTTTGAAACTCTTTGTCCGCAAGTGTGAACTTGTGGAAGCGAAGCAGCTCCGTGGCCGGATTGTCGGGCCCCAGGGTGTCCCCGCCTTCGAGAGCAACGGTACCGGGAACGGCGGCAATGACCTCGTCAACCGTCATCCCGTGGCGAACGTCCCGCCATAGCACCTGCGCAAACGACTGCGCAGTCCAGCCGACAATGACGAAACAGACAACAACGGCGGTGCACACTCGCCGGCACCGCGCCGCGCGGACCTTTCCAGACAGGTCTTGGCTTCCCATAGTGGGCCTCCTTTAATCCCCCCCCATACCGCCTCCCCTCAGCGGTGAATCACCGTCGCACGACGGAAGGATACGGGAGCCGGAAGAGATTCAATCACACCGGGAGCCGGGAGAGCAAGGGGATAGTGTGATGAATGAGCGCACCGAGTCACGACCGGTCGCGGGTACTTCTGCTGGGGGGGGGAGGGGGGCGCCGTGCCGGCCGTCAGTGAAATACCGGCTCGATCACCATGTCCTGGCCGATGGTAATCGTCAGCAGTGAATCCCTGTGCTGCTGGCCATTTACCGACCAGTGATCCAGGGGACTAGCCGTCCCCTTGGCCACGCTGACGGTGATCTCTTGGTTTTCGAAGTATTCGCCCTCGTACCCGGGCGCCTCGGGGTAGCCGTCTATGTCGAACTGCACGTCCTCGTCCGATCTGACCGTTACGTGGTGAATCTCTCCCGCGTCGAAGTATTTCTGCAGCTCCTCCCTCAAGAACTCGCCACGATGCAGCAAGAACTCCTCTCTATCCTCGCGGTGTTCGACCTCCAGGACATCCTGGTAGTAGGCAAGCCGCGACAAGAGAAACGTGCGAGTGAGACGATGGTTCAAGAGATCCATCGTCAAGCGCAAGAAGTAAGCGCGATACTCCGGGCTGTCCTTCCAAAGACGAGTGAATATTACCCTGCGTATGTCTCCGTAATTGATCGGCCTGTCTGGATTGGGTCTGTCGCGGAAGTTGATGTGACTGAATATGAGCTCGAAGGCTTCCTGCCGCCACTTCGGTCGCTTGCCCTGTTTCCAGGCGGCACCGAAATCGACGAAGCTGTGATCCATGTCCCAGTTGATGAAGAACCATTTCGCTCCCGGCTTGCTCTCGTCACGTACGGCCACCCCTTGCACCCAGTCGTTGGTCGCACAGTAGACGACCGACAACAGGTGCCGTGACAAGTTGTCGAGATCGACTACGCGTCCGACTGCCTCCATGGTAAGCGGAGAGTCCAGATTTCGGGCCCAGTTCAGTAGCCGGCCGTATTCCCCCGGCCGCTGGTCGCCCGACTTGTAGCGATAAAAGAGAAACTGTTCGTGTCCGAAATGAGACGCCCATTGCTTGCTGCTCAGATGCTCGGTCAGATAGTACTTGCCGAGCGACTTGCCGTTGATGAAGAACAACACCGGCTTCGTGTCCGGCGCCAACGCTCCCAGGCGACGAGATATGTCGAATGCCAGCGGAGTGGCAAAAGCCTGGTCGTCCTTGCGCACGACGATGGTTCTCAGCGGCTCCGTTTCGGGACCGAAGAGGAGCCCGGGCGTGAAGGCATGTGCACCGTATTCGTTTCGGAAGTAGAGACGGATGCGTTTCTCTCTGATGCGGTGCCGTACCGAGCCCCCATGCAGTCGAATCCCCGCGCCGGAAGCGAACTTCAGCTCGCCATTTTCGAAATAGGACACATAGGCAGAGCGCTCCCAGTCGCGGCCGCGCTCCTGGTCCATCGCGAAGATACCGGTCTCCGGGTGGTAAAGGTTCTCCTTGTCCGACACCACCGAGATGAGCGGCCAACCGGGCTCGAAATCTTCGGCCTCTATCACTTGCGTGCTCGGAAGCTCGTAACCCCGGTCGGCACTGGCCGTGAACATGTTCGCACCGACTTTTCTCTTGTTCTTGAAGAGAAGTGTTTCGCCGTCTTCGCCCTGCTGCTGCGCAAGTGGGAAGCGGCTGTCGTCGTTCGGCTCGATGCGTACCAACCCGTGGTTGCGCAAGCTCTTGCCGAGCTTGCCGGTCTCCAGTGCGCCCAAGGGAACGGAAGAGCTGCGGAGACCGTCACGCAGGTCGATCAAGGCGTCGTGGTTTTCGATCAGTACCAGGATCGGTACCAGGATGAGCGCGACGAAAAGCAGCGCCAGCTTGGCCCTCATGACTTATCGCCGCAGCACGAACCGTTCGAGGCAGCGCGTTTATTCCGGTCGGCCATAGAACGCGTTCACGTTGGCGTTCTCGGCGAGCCGTCGAACTTCCGTGCTCAGATTTACCAGGGCATCCTCACCGAGACTCGGGAAGCTGTAGGAAATCGTGGACGACTCACCGTTCTGCGAAATACCGTCCAGCTTGCCGGCTGAAAGCGAACGGCTGAGTAGGCCGAGGATCTCGCCGCTCTTGTCGTCGTACTCGGCCGTGGGCAGAGAAACCACGAACACACCTGCTGAAGCCTTGCGTTGGAACAGCCTCCCGGCCTCCAGAATCAGCAAGGCCAGCACGCCGGTGGCCAGCAACACTCCCAGCAGCATCAAGTTGAACGTGGCACAGCACAGAGACGCGGCGATCACCAGGAGGATGAACCCGATCTCTTCCGGCTCTTTGATCGGTGTGCGGAAGCGAACGATCGACAACGCGCCGAGCAAGCCCAATGACAGCGGCAGCGAAAACTGTATCGCGATGAAAATGGTCGTTACCGATATGCCGATCAACGGAAACGCCCGATTGATTCTGCTGCCCGTAGCCCGGCTGCCGAAGAATCTCTGGTAGAGCAAAAAGATGAACAGAGCGGAGGCCAGAGACAGCAGCTCGAGCGTCATGAAGGAGGCGAAGCCGATGTCCTCCATCTTCTGGACGCCGGGGCCACCCAGCTCGACGAGGGCGTCAATCCAATTCGATTGCGTAACGTCTTCACTCATATGATCAAGACCGCAGAAGGCTCGCGCAGCACGCGGCATATTTGGAGAACGACGACTTGCGACAGCCGAAGCTGATCGCCTTTTGCAAAGCCACAGGCAGATCGGTCTCGCGGCCCTTGAGCTCGAGTACCGACATCGGCAAGGAGTCTCGAAGCAATCCGTTGGGCAGTATGCGAGGATTGATGCGTGGCGTACGAATCTCGTAATCCATACACACTCGAGAATTACTTCCTACTTCCACGAAGCGGTCGCGGCGGTATCGAATTTCGAGGGCCGGATAGAGAGGTCGTGGCAATGCCTCTCCCATGGTCGATAGCCACAGTGGTACCTGGCCGAGCTCTTGATGGTCGAGGCTCGATCCCGTGAGGCATTCGTGACCAAGATCGACCTTGATCCTGTGCTTGTCACGCTGGCCACCGATCTTGTGCTTGACCTCGAGGAAGGGTCCACCGATGACTCGTTCGGAGTCAACATCTGAATACCAGCGTAATCGCACTTTCGTCTTCAAGAAATCACTGTCGTCCTTGTCACGCAAGAATCTCAAATCCGTTGTATCGAAGTAGATGCTCGACACGATCGAGGCTGGAAATTCCGGGTCCGGCTGGCACTGCGCCTCGAGCCAGGCGGCCACGAACGGCGCTCTGGTCCGTTCGAGAACGAACTTGGTCTCGTGGTCTGCGCCCTGAACCGTCATGAGTCTATCACCCGAACCGACCCGCCTTCTTCGTACGAACACGCCGTGCTATACATTTGCACACGGCCCTGCCACACGTCGTGCGACCGGTGAGGCCGCTATCCGTCTTCTGGGAATCATGTCGGTCGAATGTTCAGTATGCACGTTAACGGCACTGAAAACCAGAACCGGTGTCCGTCCGCAACACCGGCCTATCGGCCGGCGCAACGACCGGCCATCGGCGCAATAGCATCTCACGTAGTGTCATGAATGAAGCGCTTCACTCGCTCAGCGATAATTTCAACGCCTTCCTGGACGGCCTGAACGCCGCGTCGTGGCGACTGCTCGAGCTACCGCTCTTCGTTCTGCTCCTCGGTTTGATCGCCGTCTTCGTCGTGGTTTGGCAATGCTTGCGGCTCTCCTATTCGAGAATCTACCCCGGCGCCGAGCTTCGCGTAGCATACCTGTGGGCCGCACTGGCCTTCTTCTTGCTGGCGGTCGCACTGGTGGCGGACCACAAGATCGTATCCACCCTCAACGAAGTCCGCGGCATCTATACACAACAGGTGATCATGGCATCTCAGCGAACGGCCGATGTGAAGCCGAAGCCGCCTGTCACCGATCCCACCGTCAAACAGCAGCTGGTCAACTACAGTCCCAATTGTCTCTACGATCCCGCTGGAGCCGAACAGGCCCTCGGCAAGGTGTTCGGTGAGTTCCACGCGGTCGGCGAAGCTCTGCACGAGGCGGTGGACTACGTGGTCATACAGGCCCAAGACCCGGGGCGGAGCGAATTGGTGATCCTCGCTTTTCTCGCGATAGTCGATCTGACGAACGACGATATCGAGATCAAGATCACGCCGAGCCTGGGCGAGAAGTACCCGACGACCGATTTCGCGAGGCACGAGGGGTGCTTGATCGCGATCAACGGCGAGGCCGGGAAGTCACCGATGCCCGGGAGCGGCTTCGGGGAATGGATCGGCAACTGGATCGTTCGAGGAAAGCCGATCATGCTCGAGAGTGCCAACAGGCGGCCTTTCCTTGTCTTCGACCACGGCAACAGAGCCAAGTACTATGGGAAAGCCGTCGCCGACCAGCCGCCGCCGCCGGACACGTACAACGCACTTTGGGGCCGCTGGGACATATTGCTCGACGGCAGGAATCTCGGGCTCGGGGTGACTGCCAGGAAGCCGCGGACCGTGATGGGGATAGACGAGTCGGGAGATACGCTCTACCTGCTCGTCATCGCCGGGGGGAACGCCGGGTACAGTCTCGGCACCAGCCTGGCGAATGCGGCCGGCATCGTTCGAGCCTTCGGCGCGACCAATGCGATGGGTTGCGACGAAGGTGGGTCCGCCGGGCTCTACCTGAGCAAGTTCGACCGAACGGTCAATCACCTCCCCGGCAAGCTGGAGCGCGGTACTTATACTCATTTCGGAATCGCGACCGGCGCCTCCAAGCAATAACGGTAGTAACTGGCCGCCAAGATCGTACTCCCTTCCGAAAGCACTGGCATCAAGCTACCGTCCGGGACAACGTGTGGCCGTCGCGAGACGCGAGGCAACCGTTTTGCGGCAGTGTGCATCCGTCTCGAGGCAGGACGCCGGCCGGACAGCCACTGAGTGAGGTGTGTATATGGGACAAGACGCCGAGATTCCAAACACTCTGAGAATCGATCCTCTCGACAACGTGGTGACCGCTCTGGAAACGGTGGCGGAGGGTGACAATGCGATCTCCGCCGCGGGCGATTCGGTCGTCGTTCGCGCCGAGATTCCGGCCGGTCACAAGGTGGCCACCGAGCCGATTCCCGCCGGGGACGTGATACGCAAATACGGTCAGGCAATCGGGACGGCGGGAGGGGTGATCGCCCCGGGCGACTGGGTACACACACACAACCTGGAAGCGGTGGAGGACTAGATATGGGCTTCATGGGCTACTTACGCGGCGACGGTCGTGTCGGCGTCCGCAATCACGTGCTGGTGATGAGCTCGGTCAGCTGCGCCAACGCCGTTGTCGAGCAGATCGGACGCGCCGTCCCGGGAGTGAAAACCATCACGCACACGGAAGGATGCGGTCGCGGGCCGCGCGACATTCCTGCGACTTTACGTACGCTGGCAAACGCCGCGGCTAATCCCAACGTCGCCGGCGTCCTCTTGATCGGGCTCGGCTGTGAAGTGATTACCGCCGAGCTCATCGCCGCACAGATAGGTGACGGCAAACCGCTCGAGTGGATCGAGATCCAGCAGTGCGGCGGTACACCGAAGACCGTAGCTCGCGGCACCGAGATCGCTCGCCGTCTGCTGGACGAGGCAGGGCGCAGCCAACGACGGGAATTCGGCTTCGAGCACCTCACACTCGGCATGGAATGTGGGGGCTCGGATGCTTTCTCCGGTCTCACGGCCAACCCTGCGGTCGGCCTCGCGGCTGATTGGCTGGTAGGGCAAGGCGGCAGCGTGATCATCTCCGAGGTGACGGAGTTCCTGGGCACCGAACCGATCGTTGCCAAACGCTGCACCAGTGATGAGGTACGCGATGAACTGCTCGCGCTACTCTCGCGGCAAGACGAGACAGTGAAGCACGAGCTCGGCCCTCTGGCCCACACCGTGATCGCGCCCGGCAACAAAGAGGGCGGTTTATCGAGCATCCAGGAGAAGTCGCTGGGCTGCGTCAAGAAGGGCGGGTCCTCGCCGATCCAGCAAGTCCTGGAATATGGGGATAGACCTTCGAAGCAGGGGCTCTGCGTCATGGACACTCCCGGCTCGGACATATTCTCCATCACGGGGATGGTCGCGGGCGGCGCCCAGATCGTCCTTTTCACCACAGGGCGAGGTACGCCAGCGGGATCCCCGGTCGCTCCGGTCGTGAAGATCGCGAGTAACACGCGGCTCTTCGAACTGATGACCGACGACATGGATTTCGACGCCGGCCGGATTGCAGCGGGATTGAGCCTGGAAGAGTGCGGCGCCGAGCTCATCGAGCTCGTAAAGGACGTGGCCGGCGGCACGCCGACGGCGCCCGAACGTACCGGGACCGATCTTTTTGCGATTCAGACTGTGGGGCCCGCATTCTAGACTTGCGGGTACGGCGGCTCTTACTGCACGGCCCGGGCCGGGTGCCAGAACCACAGAACACCACAGATCACGAACAGCGCAGGCACATCGCCCCACAGGTGCTGTATCTCGTGCACGTAGACGAACGATTGAACGAACATCACGAGCCCGTGCAGCAGGTTGGCAAGAATGCCGTAGTCTACGATCCTCCGGTAGCCGAGCGGATCGCGCGCGCCGACGATCATCATGATCGCCCATGCGACGTACATCGCGATCAGCATGAACAAGTAGGGCGATAGAGGTGGGTGGTAGGGCGACTGCGGATGCGTTCCCCACAAGAAACCCGCCGGGAAGGCGACAAGCGCCGCAGGTAGGATGACCAACGTAACCCAACCCACGATGCGCATCATCGTGGCCGATTGAGACAGACTATGCTTCGTCATCTCCGTTCACCTCCGAGGACGTCGAGGAACCGCGTCCCCACCCAGGCCGGCCGATCGGCCGGCGACCGCCATTTGTCTACTTGAAGACGCAGTGCTTGGCGAAATCCTTCGCGTCGTTGGCGCTCCACTCGGCCTTCGGCTTTTCCTTCAACGCTTTACACCAGGCTTCGCTGCCGACTTCCGGCGAACAGCCGACGATCGACGACAAGATGAAAATACAGAAACTCAAAGTACAGATCATTCGATTCAACATGGTGCCTCCGTTCGACAGTTCTTCATCCCGGCTCACCTACGAGGATGCATTTCACGGCGAATTTTTTCGCCTCCTCGACAGTCCATTCAGCGCTCGGCTTGTCCCTTATCTCGTAACACCAGGGGTCGCGCTCTTCACCGGAGCACCCGACGCCAACGGCTGACGATAAAAGGATGATACAAAAAGCTACGGTCACTCTCGCTCGATTCGACATGTTACCTCCACTCGAAGGTTCGCGATTCCATCGATAGCACGCACGCCATCCCAGGACACACCACTCAGCTCAGCCCGAGTTTGCGCAGATCGTCCGCGAACCTGTCAAGCCGATCGGTAGCTTGCGCCGGGATCCTCTCGCGGAACTCCGCCACGGAGAATCCCGGCTGAAGCCTCCGGACCTCGGCCACTTCCGCTCTTGCAGCCTCTTCCTGACCTGTGCGCAGATAGCTGACGGCCAGATGGAGATGCGCGCTGGCCATTTCCGGCGCGGCCTCGAGGCAGCGCCGCATGGCAATAATAGACTCCTCGTCCCGGCCGAGAGCCTGATAGGCAATGCCGATGTGAAAGAACGCGATCGGGCGGGCGTGCGGGTCCAAACGCAACGCCTTTGCCAGAAATTCGACCGCCTCGTCCGAGCGGCCAAGGTGGTTCATGATGCTTCCGAGAGCAATGTAGGCACCGGAGTCGTTCGGATTGAGTTCGAGAGCCCGCTCGGCTTCGGCAATGCCTTGCTCGTAGTGCCGTGTCATTCCGTAGATCAGGCTTGCGAGCGAATGGACGCGGGAATCGTCGCCGCCCAGCTCGAGGGCTTTCCCTACCAACTCGGTGGCACGCTCGAGGACATCCGGACTCGTGGACCATTCGATGGCCCAGGCACCGACATAGGTCATCGCCAGGGAGGCGTAGGCCAGTGCAAATTCCGGGTCCAATTCGAGCGCACCCGCGAACAGCTCCCGGGCCGGCTGGATGGAGTCTTTCGCGTAGCGATTGAGATATGCCTGGCCGCGCAGGAAGTAATCGTAGGCCTCGATGTTCCGTGTTGGTACCTGGGTGAGACGTCGGTGCTCGGCTTCAGAAAGGCGAAGCTCGAGAGCGGTCACGATCCGCTTTGTCACCTCGTCCTGAACGGTGAAGATGTCCGTGAGCTCGCGATCGTAACGCTCGGCCCACAGGTGATGCCCGTTCGTTCCGTCCAACAACTGGGCCGTTATACGCACCCGCCCGCCCGCCTTGCGAACGCTCCCTTCCAGGATGTAACGAACACCGAGCTCCGCGGCTACTTTCTCGATTTTCACCGCCTTCCCCTTGTAAGCGAAGACGGAGTTGCGGGCGATGACCAGGAGGGCGGAGACCTTGGAGAGATCGGTGATCAGATCCTCTGTTATGCCGTCGGCAAAGTACTCTTGCTCGGGATCGTCGCTCATGTTGGCGAACGGCAGCACCGCAAGCGACGGCTCGGACGCCGAAGCGGCTGTGTCCGGGGAGATATCCGCGGGAGGATCGCCCTCAGAGGACACGAGCCACGCAGCCGCAGCCACCAGAGCAACTGCGATAGCGGCAACCGTGCGGCGCCTCCAACCAAGCCTCGCCACCGTCCCCCTCGCACCGTCGACCTTCTCGGGAAGCGCCCCGTCCGCACCCGAGGACGCCGGCTTGACTGCATAGACATGCACCGGCTCGGGAATGTTCTTGAGGCTTTTCTCGCCGAGGTCTTCGTAATTGAGCCCGAGATTACGCGCTGCCTGGTCCTTGACCGCACGAGAGACATTTACGCCACCGTGGGCGGCCAAAGCCTCCAGCCGCGCGGCAATGTTCACCCCGTCGCCGTATATCTCCTCGCCCTCGACTATGACCTCACCGAGGTGGATGCCAATGCGAAACTCCATCCGCTGATCGACAGGCACATCGGAGTTCCGCTCCGCGAGCGCCGTCTGAATCGCCTGCGCGGCGCGGACAGCATCGGTGGCGCTCGGGAATTCAGCAAGGATACAGTCGCCGGGGTTATCGACGATCCGCCCGCGGCTCTCCCCCACCAGGCGTTGGATGTCATTGCGGCATACGGTCAGCGCGCGGACGGTCCTCTCTTCGTCAACCGCCATGAGACGGCTGTAACCGACCACGTCGGCGCTCAGGATCGCGCTCAGCCTACGTTCGAAGGTCTCCGCCATCAGATCCGGCCGCCTGAGTCCCCTCACCCCACTCGCTACGGCAGGTCGTGATTATGGCACGTGCGCGGGGAGTCTTGCCAAGCGTCCAGACCAAGGGGCAGGTAACACCTCACAGGCTCGGTCTTTCCCTTTATGTGGACCGGCTCGGCAGCCGAGAACTCGGTTCCATCGTCCACACGCCGATAGGTATCCTCGGAAACGAGCACCGGCGCATTCAAGTCCTTGGTCAGCTGCTCGATCTTGGCGGCAACGTTGACGGCATCGCCGATGATTGTGTAGTCGCGGCGGCGCGGCGCCCCTATGTCGCCCAGCACAACGGTCCCGGTGTGTACGCCTATTCCCATACGCAAGGCCCCCTCCCCGCGCCGGCCACGCTCTTCGTTGAGGCGCGCCAACTCGCGCTGCATTGCCAGGCTGCAGTGCACCGCGCGAGTGGCATGATCGGGCTGTGCAACAGGCGCCCCGAAGTAGGCCATGATTCCGTCGCCCATGAACTTGTCGAGTGTGCCATCGTTATCGAAAATCGTCTCCACCATGCGCGTGTGGAAGTCATTGAGGAGTGCCACGATCTCCTCGCTGGAAAGCTTCTCACTCAAGGAGGTAAAGCCTCGGATGTCGCAGAACAGAATCGTCACCTCGCGGCTCTCGCCCGTGGCCAGGCTGTCGGCACTGCTCTCCATGTGCTCGGCGATCTGCGGTGGAAAGTACCTGCCCAGCCGCTCGCGCCTGAGCTCCTCGGCCGACACCGCCCGTACCAGTCTGGTCGTCCGCCGGCTGGCGTTCGCTCCGAGCACACCGGCCATGCAAATCGAGAACGCCACCAAGACTGTATTGAAGATATCCGTCCCGCCGCCATAATCTGTTCCGCCGACATATATGAGTATGGTCTGACAGAACACCCCCACCATCGCCGCGATGTAGACGTAGCGCGTCTCCAGGGAGAACGACGCGAGGTACACGAACAGGACGTAGAATACCGCGCTCCACAGGCGCAGCGCGTGGGCGTCCTCGGGACTCCCGGCCGCCTCGAGCTGCGACATCGTGCCGAGCACCACGAACAGGATCATCGGCATGTCCACGAGAGGAATCGACATGCCGCTGAGCCGCGTTAACCGCTCGGAGCGGCGGTCGGCCCACAGCACCGCCCCCGCGGCCGCCCAGTAAACGGCCAATGTCGTTACCGGGCCGATCCAGGTCGGCTCGAGCAACCGGAACACCAGCGCGAGGGCAAGAAACGCCGACAGGCTGAGAAACCTGAAAGTCACCAGCTGGTGGGCGTTCCTGAGGCGTTCGGCCGCAAGGGCGCGCTCGAAAACTTCGTGGGCTCCATCCATGGCTACGGCCCCTCAGGAGTATCATACCCGCCGTCAATCCTCTGCCCGCAGGCCCTGGGACGCCGCTCCGCCGAACCGCTTTGTTGAAGCCGCGCCCCAGGCTATTGAATAGGTATTGTGCCGGAACCGGGCCGCCGAGAGACGCAGTCCGCAACATCGAGGAGAGCAATATGGGCAAGTATCCGCGCGAAGAGCTGGAGGCGGCCTTCGCCAAGTACAACGAGGCCAGAGACAAGGCGTCCAGGACCGGAGACTGGACCATATGGGCAGCGTGTTTCACGGAGGATGCCCACTACATCGAGCACGCTTACGGTGAGTTCCAGGGCCGCGAGGCCATCAGTGACTGGATCACCGGAGTCATGGCACCGTTCCCGCACATGACGTTCCCACAAGACTGGGTCGCGATCGATGAGGAGCAGGGCGGCATCGTCTTCCAGTGCCAGAACCGCCTCGCGCACCCGACCGATCCTGACGGCGAACCGTTCCAGTTCCCCACCTGGACGCGGCTGGTTTACGGCGGCGACGGCCTGTGGGCTTCGGAAGAAGACATCTACAACCCGGCCCGCGACGCACCAAAGGTGCTCAAGGGGTGGATCGAAGCTGGCGGTAAGTTCGACAGCCCCGAGCTAGTCAAGATGATCCACGGCACGGAAGGCCTGGACACTAACTAGCAGCCGCACGCGCCGCCGTCTCAGATCCAGCCGAGAACGCCGATGAAGAGAACCAGCGCGACTGCATCGACGGCCCAGATCGCCCCTACTGTGATGGCCTTCTGGCGCACGGTCGGCATGTCGTGAACCCAGTAGGCAATCAGAAAAAAGTGCAGATAGCCGAAGACGAGGATCAACCACGGCATCTTGACGTTCCACCACCAGTAGTCCCAGGTAAGAACGTTGGCGCCGTTGAGAAACATCTCGACGACGACGCAGAAGACCGCGCCGCCGAGCGCACATACCAGGCGGTTTGGTAGGCCCAGGATCTTCATCGATTTGTCGGGCGGAAGTATCTTCGAGACGACGATGCCGGCCATCGCGAAGAAGAAGCAGATCTCGATATTGAGCCCGATCAGTATCAGGAAGGCCGTATCCCCCGGCGCTCCCCATACCGGCGCGTACTGAGTGAAATGGAAGACGAGACTGTTCCAGATCTCATTGAACCAATCCATCCCCCAAAAGGCCAGACCGGCAAATACCAGGTTCCAGTTGCGGCGCTCCACCTCGACGGCGTAGACGTAAAGCACCAGGATCAGCAGCGGGATCACGTACCACTGGTACTGGCTGGGGTCGCGCAGGATTTCGAGTGCTTTTGAGGCTGATTCGGTAGGCATCCTATCCCTCCATGCCGCGCACGGCTCGCGTCGGGAATCCCCGACGACCGCAACGACGGCCGAGACTAGCTACATCTTCACGTCGGCCCAGCGGCCCTGGCGCCATGTAGCCGCAAAGACAACCAGGGTGAGCAGGCGATAGGTCGCGTTCACGCACCAGATCGCGACCAGACCATAGCCCATGACCAGTGCCATCACACAGGTCAGCGGCAAGAACAGGCCCCACTGCGCACCCAGCGCCACGACCATCACGTGCCTGGTGTGGCCGGCGCCGAGGTGGGCGTGCATGATCACCATTCCCAGGGCGTCGAGCGGCGCGACCAGAGCGACGAGCTGAAGGGGCAGGCGGGCCAGTTCGAGCGTCTCCGGCGAGTGTATGAAGCCACTGAGTATGAGGTCGGGAACGATCAGCGCCGGCAGGACTATCACACCCACCACCACCATCGCGATGCGCCCGACCCGCCATGGCCACACCGATGCCTCGGAGCGATCGCCGGCCCCGAGGCTCTGGCCGACCAGCGTGGCGGCGGCTAGCCCGAAACCGATGGCCGGAAGAATCGTCATCAGAGTCAGGTTCACGAGCACGTTGCCCGCGGCCAACTCCGGGGTGCCGATCCTGCCGAGGATCCAGAAGAACACCGTCATGCCGGCGGCAAAGAAGAACTGTTGCACGCCGGCCGGCACGCACAGACGCACCATCGTGGCCAGGGTAGAGCGCTCAGGTATTCCCGAGAGGAAGCCGGCCGGTCGGGCGTGTCGCAGTGCAAGCACGAAATAGCACACAGTACCGATGTAGGTCGCAATTACCGTACCGGTGGCCGCGCCCGCCACTCCCAGTTGCGGCGCGCCCAGGTTCCCGAATATCAGCACCCAGTTGAGGAAGATGTTGATCGCGTGCATGAAGGCGAGGGTGCCCATGTAAAGGCGCGAGAGATTCACGGCGTTCCAGTAGCCGCGGAAAGCAAAGTTCACACCCACGGCGGTAACCGCCAGCACGCGGATGCGGAAATAGGATTCGCCGAGCGCTTCGACGGAAGGATCGCTCACCAGGAAAGGGAAGAAGAAGGGCGCCGTCAGCTCCAGAAAGACCGACCACGGGATCGCTATGAGCACCACCAGGAGCAGGCCACCATTGAGGGGTATGGCCATCTCGTGCGTACGCCCCTCGCCAAGCCAGCGGGCGGCCATCGCCTGCACCCCGGCCGACATGCCGGTTATGAAGGCAATGGACATGAAGTTGGCGAAGCTGGCGATCCCGACTGCTGCCAGGGCATCGTCGCCGAGCGTCCCGACCATGGCCGTATCGACCAGATTGAGGACGTTCTGGGAGATCATGCCGCCGATTATCGGCATGGCCAGCGTCAGGATCCGCCTGCGGCGCGCCTTGATGCTGCCCCGATCCTGTCTGGCTGTGGCCTCTCCTCTTTGGCTCATACCGGTGCTTACACGCCTGATCCGCGGTGGCGTTCATGAAGGAAACGTACGCCAGAAAAAGGCCTGGCACGCGTCAATTGAATGTCCTATTGTTCCAGTATGCCCACGACTAACGATCAATTCACAATGATAGATAATGGCCGGGCGACCCCGGCACAGGTGCATCTGGACGGCGGAACTCCGTTCTTGCCGGCCGCGGAACTCGAGCGCACGCTCGGTTGGCGGCTCGAGCCGGAGGGCTTGTGCAAGGGAGGCGTCTGCCTACCCAACGGCGACGGGCTGGTGGCCGAGGCCGGCGTCGATCTCGGCGTCCTATGCGAGCGCATCTCACGTCCGCTGGTCACCGACCTCGACGAGAAAGTGATAGGTATAGGCGTCGCCGTGGCCGAGCGCAGCGCAAGCCTGGCCACGCTCGAGGCCCCGGACTTCACGCTGCCCGACCTGGCAGGAAAGCCACACAGCCTCTCTGATTACCGAGGCAAGAAGGTACTGCTGGTCGCGTACGCCTCCTGGTGAGGCTGCCGCCACGACCTGCCGGTCTGGCAGGAACTACACGCGGAACTCGCCGAGAACGGCTTCACGGTGATAACCGTGGCGCTCGACAGCAGCCCCGAGGAAGCTCGACCCTACATCGAGGAGGCGGCCCCCACGCATCCGAGCCTGATCGACACCGAGCACGTAGTGGCCGAGCTCTACTCGATGATCAACGTCCCGACCGTGGTGTGGATCGACGAGGCCGGCCACATCGTACGGCCTAACGACATCGAGTTCTCGAACGACGCCTTCATCGATTTTCACGGTAAGGAGTCGGCGCCGCATATCGAGGCGCTACGGCACTGGGCAAGAAGCGGCGAGCTACCCGAGGGCGAGTGCAAGCCGCGACCGGAGCAGCGCATGCCGACCTTCGGGGAGCAGCTTGCCCGCACCGAGTTCGCGGTGGCGTGGCATCTCCACAAGAACGATCGCATCGCGGCGGCAGAGGATCACTTCCAACGAGCGGCCAAGTTGTCCCCTTTCGATTTTACGGTGCGCAGAGCCTCCATGCCGATCCGTGGCGTGGACCCGATGGGCCCGGATTTCTTCGAGATGTTCAACGAGTGGAACGAGGCGGGTCGCCCCGGCTACGACTGAACGCCGGGAACGTCGAGACTCTCGGCATGGGCCGCAGCGCCGATCTCGCTGAAGAGTTCGCAGGCACGCTCGCAGTGCCGGTCGAAGGTCTTGTCGTCGCCGCGCTTTAATGCCAGTGCTGCCAGCTCCACCCGCACGAAGGGCTCGTAGGCCCTCGCTCCGGTTTTCTCGACTATGGCGAGAGCGCGCTTGAGAGGCTTCTCAGCCTTCTTGGCGGAACTTCCGTTGTCGCTCCTGACCAGTACGCGGCCAAGGAACAGGTTTGCGCGGCACTCGTGCATTGCCGTGCCACGCTTGCGCGCAACCTTCATCGCTTCCTCGGCATAGCCGCGCGCCAGCTCGTATTGGCCGCTGCCTCGGTAGGCCTCGGCCATGTTCGCGAGCAGCAAGGCCTCGGATTGGAGCAGGGTCCCGCTGTCGCGTGAGAGACGCAGCGCGTTTTCGAAAATGCTCACGGCGTCGTCCCATTGCTTCGTCATCATGTTGGCGACGCCGAGAGAATCGTAGGCGCTGGCCTTGAGCGCAATGCTCGGCATCCCATCTGCATACTCGACCTGCGCACGCGCGAGTGCCAGCGCCGTTGGCGCATCCCCGCGGAACCAGGCGTGGGTAACGGCGAAACCGCGCAGGGCATTGACGGTGCCGAGCTCACCGGCCTGGAGGCCACGCTCGATCCCGCGCTCGAGCACACGCCCGGCATCGTCCAGTTCACCGAGATAGAGCAAGGGCAGGGCGCGCATACCGTACATGAAGATGTGGTCGCCGGCCGGCACCCCCTCGTGGCGATTCTCTCCGCCGGCAAGCTCGTAGTTCTGGTCGAAGATCTCCAGCGACTCGGTCAAGTTACCGGCTAGCATATTGAGATAAGCGCGGCGTCCGGTAAGCGCCAGTCGCAATCCCAGGTCGTCGCTTTCAGCCAGAACAACGGAAGCCTCCTCGCAGACCTCGAGGGCGCGTTCGAGCTCGCCGGCAAAAGTCTTGACCGTGGCGTAGGCAAGAAGCACCTTCGCCTGCGCCGTCGGATCTCCGCTGGCCGCGGCCACTTTCTTGCCCCGTCGAAATGCCTCGTCTGCTTCCTTGCGGGGAAGCCCGAGCCGCCAGCAGACACTGAGAATGCCCTCGGCCGCGGCCACCGCCAGCTCGAGCTTCTCGCTCGACTCGGGTATCCGGTCGAGCAACCCGACCAGCTTCTTCCAGTGACGGTGGGCCGCCTCCACGTCCTTGGTATCGGCGTGGTCGGCGGCGCGGCGGCGCGCTTTGGCGGCCTCGAGGAACTCACCTGCTCCCTTCCAGTGAACGGCCAGCAGCGCGGCCTGCTCGTCGAGCTTGTCGGCATAAAACTCGGTAATCACACGGGCCACGCGACCGTGCACGTGCTCACGCCGCTCGGAGAGCTGGGAACGGTAGGCCACCTCCTGAGTGAGAGGGTGACTGAAGGCGTATTCGACTTCAGGATAGACCTCGCGTTCGTAAACGAATCCCTTCTCGCGCAAGTGATCGATAGAAATAGCCAAGTCGGTGTCCGATACTTCGGTCACGCGACGCAGCACCGGTTCGGCGAACTCCTTACCGATGACGGCGGCCGTCTCCAGAACTGTCTTGTCCTGCTCGCCGAGATGGTCGATGCGGGCGGCCAGCAGGGACTCCACCGTCGGCGGCAAGATCACGTCCTCCACCGGCCTCGTCAGCCGGTACTTGCCGCGCTTGCCCTCGAGACTCCCGGCCTCCACCAGGGCGCGGACTATCTCTTCGATGAAGAACGGATTGCCGGCCGTGTGCACGCGGATGTTCTCGGCCAGCGCGACGGTGGACTCGTGCGTGCCGAGTAGGTCCTTGCACAGCTCGACGAGTGCGTCGTCACCGAGCGGGCCGAGTTCGATCTGCTGGTAGAAGGGCCTGTCGGCCCACTGCGGCCGGTACTCGGGCCGGAAGTTGAGCAGCAACAGGCAGTTCCTCTCCTGCAACATCTCGATGTAGTGCGCCAAGAACGCCTCGCTGGCGCCGTCTATCCACTGCAGGTCCTCTACCACGATCACGTCCATCTCTTCCTCGTGGGCCTGGACCATCTTCTCGAGTGCACCGTAGAGCACGTGCCTGAGCGGTTCGGGATCCAGCGACGGTGCCGGCTTCTGTGGGTCCGGCACGCCGAGGAAGTCGAAGACCACGGGCAGCGCGTCGGCAAGGCCGGGATCGACCAGTAACAGACGCCCGGCGATCTTCTCGCGGGCTGCCCGCGCGCTGTCGGTCTCCTCGATGCCGAGATGTGCGCGCAGGATCTGCAGCACCGGCAGGAACGGGATCATCTTCCCGTGCGCCACGCAGTGTCCCGAAACCACCGGAATCTCGCGCGCCTGACAGCGCTCCGTGAACTCGTAACAGAGCCGGCTCTTGCCGACGCCTCCCTCGCCGACGATGCCGATGATCTGCGAGCTCTCGTTACGGGTGCGATCGAGAGCGGCTTCGAGGCGCTCCATCTCCTCGTGGCGACCGACGAACCGCGAGAGTCCACGCGCACGCGCGGCATCCAGCCGCGTCCGGTGTGCACCGACGCCGCGAAGCTCGTAGACCCGTTGCTGGCCGCGCACGCCTTTGACGCGGAAGCGGCCGAGGTCGCGTAGGTCGAAGTAGTCCCTCACCAAGGTCGCCGTATCATCGGTCAGATAGACCTTGTCGGCTGCGGCAAGCGCCTCCATGCGAGCGGCCATGCCGACCGTGTGGCCCTGCGCCGTGTAGTCCATACGCAGGTCGTCGCCGATGGCGCCTACGATGACCTCGCCGGAGTTGATCCCCATGCGGACCGAGAAATTGAGCCCTTCTTTGCGGCGCAATTCTTCGGCGTAGCTGGCCAGCTTGTCGAGAAGAAAGAGCGCCGTGTAGCAGGCCCGCTGGGCGTGGTCCTCGTGCGCTATCGGCGCCCCGAACAGCGCCATCACACCGTCACCTGTGTACTGGTTGATGGTCCCCTCGAAGCGGTGCACACCGTCGGAGAGAATGGCGAAGAAGCCGTCGAGGATGCGGTGCCAGGCCTCCGGGTCCACGGTCTCGGCCAACGACATCGATTCCTTGACGTCGGCGAAAAGGACCGACACCTGCTTGCGCGCACCTTCGATCGCTCCCTTCGAGCGTAGAATCTTCTCGGCCAGATGGGGAGGCGTGTAGGATTCAGGAGCCGGGCTGGGGCGCGCTGCGCGCTCGGCCACCGGATGCCCACACTCGATGCAGAACTTGGCCGCTGCGGGCAGTGGCATCCCGCAGCTCGCACATGCCGATGCGAAAGGCTGGCCGCACTCCTGACAGAACTTGGCCGAGGCCTGGTTTTGGTGCTGGCACTTGGGGCACTTCATCGGGCTCACGCTGACGCCCGGCCATGATGGTCGAAGCGCGCCTGTCTTACAATGTCGAAATCAGCCCGGCCGGAAACGCAGCCCGTCAGCGGCCGGCGGCGCGGCCGCGGTCCAGAATCGGCCCCAGCCTGGCCACGAAATCGGCCGTCCTGATATCGCGGCCCTCGCCGGTCAAGTGGTAGACCCAGTCGAAGAAGTACTCGATCGGGTAGGTATGCGACGCCGGCGGACCGAGAATGGGCGCCTCGAGCTCCTCGCTCAGCCGCGCGTGGAGATCCTCGACCTGCTCTCGGTCCTCCTGGTACATGGGCTCCGGAACCGGCGGATACATGAAGAACACGCGCACGCCTTTGGCCGCTGCGGTCCGGTAGAAATCGTTGACGCCGGCAATCGCCTGCGGATCGACAGGCACGCCGCGTTCCTGCTCGCGCAGCAACGGCATCTGCGAGATGTCGCTGCGCTCCTTGTCCAGGTGCAGGTCGAGATCACCGTACTCGTTGAAGGCAGAGCGGCAGTAGAGACAGTCCGTAGATGACTTGCGGCCGAACAGCGCGTTCATCATGCGGTTGAACTTGCGCTTCAGGTGCGTCGGCGAGCGCTCGACCAGCCTGTAGATCTGCGCCGGCGAGCGGATGAAGCGGTACCCCTCGGGAAAGGCGTCCAGCACCTCGAAGAGCTCGTCGTCGCCATTGTAGAGGCCGAAGAACATCTGGTACTCCGGGCTGACGATCGCGACGTCTCCAGAGTGAAGATGCGGCTGCACGGAGTCGAGCATGAAGCGCAACCCCATGTTCATGCCCAACCCCATGTTGACGACCGGATAGCCGAGCCTTTCCTCGAGCCCCGGGCTGTCCACACCAAAGGAAAGATTGGAGCCCCCCAAGAAGACCAGCTTCGGAGAAGCGGTGTCCTGAAGCCGCGCCTGCTTGTCGGCGGCGGCGGCCAGGTAGCTGCCGGAACGCATCGGCGCCAAGATGATCGCCAGGCAGCCGAGCCCGACCAGCCCCGTCAACATGGCGGCGCTCACGCCGAGACGCAGCACCGCCATCCAGCCTTCGTTGGCCGATAGAACGGTGCGCAGTAGATCCGCCATGCTGTTGCGATTCGTACCCATCAGAACTGGAAGTAGATGAACGCTTTGGGAGCGTCCGTCTTGGCGAACATGATCAACAGCATCGCCGAGGCATAGTAGAACGACCAGCGCACCCAAACCGGCCGCTCGGCTATGTATCCGCGTATGCGGACGCGCCGCTGAGCAAAGTGAACGGCCTCTAGAAGGGCGATTGCTGCCACGCCGACCCAGAACTCCTGGACGCCCATAGCGAGGTAGTAATCCGTCGTGAAATCCACGCCCGTAAAGAGATGGCCGACCACGTAGAGTGCATCTGAAATGTCGTTGGCGCGGAAGAAGATCCAGGCAAACAGAACGAGCGCAAAGGTGATGGCCATCTGCACCACCTTGCGGAACTGCGGCGAGCGATTCAGGCCCACCGCCTCGGCCACGCGCTCACGCAGATCTCGTGTAGCCAGGCCGAGAATCAAGTAAGAGCCGTGCAGGGCGCCCCAGGCCACGAACGTCCAGTTGGCGCCGTGCCACAGGCCACTTACCACGAAGACCACGAACAGGTTGAAGTACCAGCGGCTGCGGCTCGCGCGGCTCCCTCCAAGGGGAATGTAGACGTAGTCACGGAACCAGGTAGACAGCGAGATGTGCCAGCGCCGCCAGAACTCCTGTATCGATTTGGAGAAGTACGGCTGGCGGAAGTTCTCCATCAGGTTGTAGCCCATCACACGGGCAGCGCCGATGGCGATGTCGGAGTATCCGGAAAAGTCGCAGTAGATCTGGTAGGCGAAGAAGACCGTGGCGATAATCAACGGCAGGCCGCTGTATTCGGTCGGGTTGTTGTAGACCTGGTCCACGTAGACGGAGAGCCGGTCGGCGATCACGAGCTTCTTGAAGAAGCCCCACGCCATGAGCTTGAGCCCGTCGGTGACCCGCTTGTAATCGAAGTCGAAGCTCTCCTTGAGCTGCGGAAGAAGCCTCGTCGAGCGCTCGATCGGGCCGGCCACCAGCTGTGGGAAGAACGATACGTAGAGTGCAAACGTTCCGAAGTCGCGCTCGGTGCCGCGATCGCCGCGGTAAACGTCGATCGAGTAGCTCAGAGTCTGGAAGGTGTAGAACGAGATGCCGACCGGCAGCAGAACGTCCAGATTCGGTAGCTGGTAGGGAAGGCCGGCCGCCGCCAGGACCGCCTCACCGGTGTCGCTGAACAGGTTGAAGTATTTGAATACGAAAAGGATTCCCAGATTGAGGACAAGGCTGAAGACGAGCCACGCGCGGCGCAGGCCCGGGTCGTCGGTCTTGCCCATCTGCAGCGCCGCCACATAGGCCACCACCGTCGTCACAACCAGCAGCACCGCGTACGTGACCTTCCACGACATGTAGAAGTAGTAGCTCGCCACCAGCAGGAGCACCCATCGGAAGCGGTGGGGCAACATAAAGTACGCTGCCGCTACCAGCGGGAAGAAGATCAGGAACTCTAGGGAATTGAAGAGCATCGGGACCGATCGCCGCTAACTGTCCCCGTGGCCCAAGGACGCGAGTTGTTACTTATATAAGGGCCTGCCGCGAAAGGGAATTCTGCCGTTCCGAGAAGGCAGCGCCGGGGTGGCGGCCGTCGTCCCCTTCCTCGAAGGGAACACCTGGGGCCCATCCCCGCGCCGGAGGCCGCAGACGGGACTTCGCCGACGCCCGGTGGGAGGCGCCCGGGACAGGTACGAATTTCCCGTAAGGAAACTCGTACCTGTCCCGTCTTCTTTCCGCCGCTCTAGCGGCCGGTGAACGGCTTGTGGATCAACGTGGTATCGATCCCGTAGAACACCTCGCCACTGCTGCCGAGGAAGGATCCGGTCCACAGAGCCCCTGTGCTCATGTGTAGGTCGGCAGTGTTCGGACAGAAGATCGAGCCCGATCCCACCGCATCGACACCGACGTAACACGTGGCGCCCGTGCCGTAGAACAGCACGTTCTCTGGCACCAGACCGCCGCTCAGAACCGTATCCGATTGGGTACTGATCCGGAACACATCCGAGACGCGGAAGATGACGACGTCGTCCGGACCGCCGTCTAGGGTCAGCACCCCGTTCTCACGTACGCGGAAGTCACCCGCGTCGATCACGTTGAGTCCCGGATCGAGGCTGATCGT
>PIVZ01000791.1 GCA_003354045.1 bacterium | reverse complement strand
AGTCGAAAGCCGCGACTTGACCCCCTATTTCTGCCAGGTGAGGACTGGGTGGCGGGCGGCGCGGGTTTCGTCGAGGCGGGCCATCGGCGTGGCCTGCGGGGCGGACCTGAGCGTGTCGGGGTCTGTGCGGGCTTCCCGGGCGATATCCAGCATGGCCTCGGCGAAGGCGTCGAGCGTCTCGAGCGTTTCCGACTCGGTGGGCTCGATCATCAGTGCTCCACTGACAACCAACGGGAAGTAGATAGTCGGCGAATGGAAGCCGTGGTCGAGAAGCCGCTTGGCGATGTCGAGGGTCTTTACGCCGTGCTCGTTTTGTAGCTTGTCGGTGAAGACCACCTCGTGCATGGAGCGCGCCTCGAACGGCAGGTGGTAGGCTCCCTCGAGCCGCGCACGGATGTAATTGGCGGCGAGCACCGCGCCGCGTGTGGTCTCGGTGAGACCGTCGCCGCCACAGGCGAGAATGTAGGCGTAGGCGCGCACGGCGATGCCGAAGTTGCCGTAGAAGGACCGCACGCGACCGATGGACTCCGGCCCCTGCCGCTGCCAGCGAAGCTTGCCCCCTTCCTCTATGAGGCGGGGTGCGGGCAAGTATTGCTCGAGGTCGGCACGTACGGCCACCGGGCCCGAGCCCGGGCCGCCGCCGCCGTGGGGCGTCGAGAAGGTCTTGTGCAGGTTGAACTGGAGAACGTCGGCTCCCATGTGGCCGGGCTTGGCCACGCCCATGAGTGCATTGAGGTTGGCACCGTCCATGTAGATGAGTCCGCCGGCCTCATGCACCGTTGCGGCAATCTCTTCTATGTCTGCCTCGAAAAGCCCAAGCGTGTTCGGATTGGTGACCATCAGGGCGGCCACATCTTCGTCTACGAACTCGCGCACCGCCGCGGCCGAAAGCAGGCCTCGCTCGTCGCACGGAACCGGCACCGCATCGTAACCGCTCAGCGCCGCACTGGCCGGGTTGGTGCCGTGCGCGCTTTCGGGAATCATCACCTTCGTCGGCCGCTGTCCGCGTCCCATGTGGTAGGCGCGGATGATCTTCATGCCGGCCAGCTCGCCCTGGGCCCCGGCGGCGGGCTGCAACGAGACGGCGTCCAGACCGCAGATCTCGGCCAGCCAGCGTTCGAGTTCGACCACGAGACGGAGCGCCCCCTGCACCGTCTCTTCGGGCGCGTAAGGGTGGATTCCGGCGAAACCGGGCTCAGCGGCGATCTGCTCGTTGACCACCGGGTTGTACTTCATGGTGCACGAACCGAGCGGATAGAAGTTGGTCGCGGCCGAGAAGTTGAGCTGTGACAGCCGCAGATAATGGCGCAGAAGCTCCGGCTCGCTGACCTCGGGGAATTTCTCCAAATCGTCGCGCAACAGACTGGAATCAATCGGGATTTCCGCGCCGGCCTCAGGCCCGAATCCGTCCAGGCCGGTGCGCCCGGGGCTGCCCTTCTCGAAGATCGGTCGCTCCAGCGGATCTCTCAAAGGCTCGCTCATGCCGCCTCCCTGTGTGCCATGCGCTCGACCAGCCGATCGACCTCGGCATGGGTGGTGCACTCGGTGACGGTGACCAGCACGAGGTCGCGAAGGTCTTCGCGCTCGGGCGCCAGTTCGGAGAGCCTGACGCCGGGCACGACGCCCTTGGCTACGGCCTGCTCGAACCAGCCACCGCTGTCGGGCATTCGAAACGCCACCTCGTTGAAGAACGGTGCGGAGAATGCCGGGCGAAGCCCCGCTTCCTCTTCCAGCCGGCGCGCCACCTCGTGGGCCTTCACGGTGTTCTCGACGGCCGTCGCTCGCAGGCCGCGTCGTCCGGCCATGCCGAGGTAAACCGTGACGCACAGAGCGGCCAGGCCCTGGTTCGTACAGATGTTCGACGTCGCCTTCTCGCGCCGGATGTGTTGCTCGCGTGTCGCCAGGGTGAGGACGTAACCGCGCCGCTCTTGCTCGTC
>PIVZ01000790.1 GCA_003354045.1 bacterium | reverse complement strand
TCTCTACCTGGGACGCAAGATCGCCGAGAACCGCGTCGCAGAGCACCACGCCGAGATAGAAGAAGACTTCTACATCTGCAGCCTGTCGTGCCGGACGATGGTCTACAAGGGCATGTTGATGGCCCCGCAGATCGAGGGATTCTTCCCCGATCTCGTCGATCCAAAGACCAAGAGCGCACTCGCATTGGTACATTCACGTTTCAGCACCAACACGCTGCCGACGTGGAGACTCGCCCAACCTTTCCGCTATCTCGCACACAACGGCGAGATCAACACCGTGCGCGGCAACACCAACTGGATGAACGCACGCGAGCAGCTGTTCGACGCGCCGGTATTCGGCGACAACATGCGCAAGCTACTGCCCATCATCCAGTCGGGTCAAAGCGACTCGGCGGTGTTCGACAACGCGCTCGAGCTTCTCTCCCAGACCGGACGCTCGGTCGCACACGCCGCCATGATGATGATCCCGGAGGCGTGGGAGAAGCACGAGTCGATGTCGGAGGAGAAGCGCGCCTTCTACCGCTTCCACAGCTGCTTGCTCGAGCCTTGGGACGGACCGGCGTCGATCGCCTTTACCGACGGCCGCCGCATCGGCGCCGTCCTCGACCGCAACGGGCTGAGGCCTTCTCGTTATCTCGTCACCAAAGACGGCTTCGTCGTGATGGCCTCGGAGACCGGTGTCCTCGATATCGAGCCCGAAAACATCGCCCTCAAGGAGCGTCTCAAGCCCGGCCGTATGTTCCTCGTCGATCTCGAGCAGCAGCGCATCATCGAAGATCACGAGGTCAAGTACTCTATGGCCAGCCGCAAGCCGTACGCGGTGTGGTTGGCACGCAATCTGGTCGAGCTCACGATGCTTCCGCGCCCCGAGAGCGTGGTGGCACCGATCGCTGGCGAAGAGCTTACCACGCTTCAGAAGCTGTTCGGCTATACGCGCGAGGACATAAACATCCTGCTCACGCCGATGGCGCTGAACGGCCAGGAACCGCTCGGCTCGATGGGCAACGACGCGCCGTTGGCCGCTCTGTCCGACAAGCCACAGCTCGTCTTCAATTACTTCAAACAGCTCTTCGCGCAGGTGACCAACCCGCCGATAGACCCGATCCGCGAAGAGCTGATCATGTCGCTGGAGACCTTTACCGGCAGACAAGGCAACCTCTTCGAGGAATCTCCCGAGCACTGCCGCCAGCTTCGTGTACCGCAACCCGTTCTCACCAACGACGAGCTGGCAAAGATTCGCGAGATAGACGCCAAAGGCATTACCAGCCGCACGATCTCCATCCTGCTGCCCGCCGATGGCGGAACCGAAGGGCTGGTTGGCGCCCTGGAACGAATCTGCCGGGAGGCCTCGGCAGCCGTGGCCGACGGCGTCGAGCTGCTCATCCTCTCCGACCGCGGGGTAAGTGCCGACACCGCGCCGATCCCCTCGTTGCTGGCGACGGGCGCCGTGCACCACCACCTCATCCGTGAGGGAACGCGCACGCGCATCGGGATCATCGTGGAGTCGGCCGAGCCGCGCGAGGTAATGCACTTCTGCCTACTCACCGGCTTTGGTGCCAGCGCAATCAATCCCTATCTCGCACTCGACACGCTGGCCGATCTCGCCGGCCAAGGGCTCCTACACGGTAACAAGACGGAGGCCGCCGTCGAGGGCTACATCAAGGCCGTGGGCAAGGGCATGCTCAAGACCATGTCCAAGATGGGCATCTCCACGTTGGCAAGCTACCGCGGAGCGCAAATCTTCGAGGCCATCGGACTCAGCCACGAGGTAGTGGATCGTTGCTTCACGTGGACCGCCTCTAGAATCGAAGGCGTCGGCTTCGACGTCTTGGCTCGTGAGATGACGATGCGACACGACGGCGCCTGGGGCTTCGAAACCGGAGACGACCACGACCTCGATCCGGGCGGCCAGTACCAATGGCGGCGTCGCGGCGCGTATCACC
>PIVZ01000201.1 GCA_003354045.1 bacterium | reverse complement strand
GTGGTTGTCGTAGTGGTTATCACGTAGTCCTTGGCGGACGGCACACACAGGCCGTCGGCAAAGAGCAGATCCAAAAACGTCTCGTGGAACTGATTGCTCACCGGAACCGGGTCTAACTGGGCAAATCCGGGCGGGTCGACCCCGTAGCAGGTCAAGTGATCGGCGGTGTTCCTGATCCCTTCGCCGTTCTTGTCGGCTGGATTACAGAACAACGATGGCGTGAGGACCACCGCTTCCCAGTGCTGGAACTGGTCCGATAGCTGTACCGGGATGAAGGGTGGAAGACCCGCGGCCTCGTAGCATTTGTAGTGATCGAGTGGCAGCAGAACGGGTATTGTCCGATCGAGCAATTTCTCGGTCGGCACACAAAGAGCCACCGGCGCACCCACGCTCAGTTCCTGGGGACCGAACTGGTTGGACACTCCAACCGTCGCGGCGAAGCTCCCCTCTGAGATCTGGTAGCAGGTCAGGTGCGAGGCGATGTCGTTTATTCCTTCACCGTTCTTGTCTGCCGGAACCAAGAACAAAGCCGCGACCCCGAGATCGGTGTCCTGGCTCTGGAACTGATCCTCTATGTGCACGGGGGGTCCATCGGGCCCGAAGGCAGCGTACGCCGTGAAATGGTCAAGTAGCAACGGTGGCGGCAGCGTCGTGCTCGTCGTCGTTGACGTCGTGGTAGACGTCGTGGTCGGCGGCAAGGTCGTCGTAGTCGTCGTGGATGTAGTCGTGGAGGTCGTTGACGTCGTGGTGCTCGTCGTTGTGGTCGTTGTCGTAGTCGTCGTGGTAGTGGTGGTGATAGTGGTGGTGGTAGGCGGCAACGTCGTCGTCGTGGTCGGCCCGGCGCCCAGGCCGATCGCGTCCATCCTCACCGTTCCCTGTGTGGTGCCGCTCAAGCCGTCGAGCTGACCGCCCGGAGCGCCCACGAAAGAGATTTGGTACGTGATGTCGAAGAAGCTGTCTACCTGGAAGACTCCCGCCCCTACCGGGCGGGCGCCGTAGTGCCGCCACAGGGTGGTATGGCCCGGACTCGGCGGCAGCGCGAGTGCGGATCCTGCGGTGAACTGCAACGAGTCGAAATCAGGATCGCCGACGACCCCACCTTGAAGCCGGACCATCTCGGTGTCGAACATCTGGACGGGGTCGCCCGGCGTACGCGGCCCGACGTGGGTCTCGATATTGACAGGAACTTCGATCTGCCTGGAGAAGCCACCGAGCGCACCCGTTCCCGTGAGCTGGAGCGCGACGATCGAGGTGGAGACCTCGACCTCTCCGCCCAGGTTGCCGCCATCCTGGGTGCTCTGGACAATGAAGTCGCGATGAATCGGCGCCACGTTGATCTCCGTGCCGGGCGGCAGGCCATCGATCATCATGTGGAAGTCGGCGGGACTCACGTAGCCGCAGTCGGCAGGGGGCAGATCGACGGTGCCAGAGCCGTTATCCGGCACTACACACAGCGGCGGCTCCGGCGCCGCCTCCATACGAATCGTCGCCTGGCCGAACCCTTCGAGTCCGTCGAGCGGGCCTCCCGGGGCGCCCAGGAAGTAAACCTGGTAGCTGATGTCAAAGAAGCTATCTATCTGGAACCGTCCGTCGCCTAGCTCGCTCACGACCGTCTGACCGGGGCTCGGCATACCCCAGAAGGTACCAGCCAGAACATCGAGGATCGCGAAGTCCGGATCGGTGAGCACCATACCCTCTAGAGCAAACATGTCGGCCTGAAAGCTCTGTACCGACTCCCCCTGCACGGGCGGCGTGGTGTTGGATTCGGATGCAAGCGGAACCCACACCGTCCGGCGGAAGCCGTCCAGCGCCCCGGTGCCCGTGAGCTGCATACGCAGGAAGGAATCGAAGGCCTGCGCCTCTCCACCGAGCTGTCCGCCGGGCGCAGCCAGTACGTTGATGAAATCTCGATGAATCGGCAGAAGCTCGATGGTAGTGCCCGGTGGCAGCCCCTCGATGATCAGGTGCACGTCGTCCGGACTGAGAAAGGCGCAGCCGGGCGGCGGCAGGGTTACGGTGCCGTCGGGGCCGCCAAGAGCAATGCATGGAGGTAGATCGCGACGGGCCTCCATCCTGACCGTTCCTTCGGTAGAGCCGCTCAAGCCATCCAGGACTCCTCCCGGCGCCCCGACGAAGTCGATCTTGTAGGTGACGTCGAAGAAGCTGTCCACCTGGAAGGTCCCGTCGCCGCGGTCGGTCAGCGTCGTATGACCGGGACTCGGCAAGCCCTGTGCCGTTCCTGCAGTCACGGTCAACTCGGCGAAATCAGGATCCCCGAAGAGCCCGCCTCCAAGATGACTTATCTCGGTGTCGAAGCTCTGAACGGGATCGCCGGGCGTCCGCGGCGCGGTGTTCGTGATGGTGGAGGCCGGGATGCTGATCTCACGCGAGAACCCATCCAGCAACCCGGTACCCGTCAAATGAAAGTTGAGCTCGGAAGCGAAGGTCTCCGTCGCCCCGCCCAGGTCTCCCCCCGGCGCAACCTCGGGCGCAAAGAAGCTGCGATGAATGGGTGCAAGCTCGATGGTCGTTCCCGGGGGAAGCCCGTCGATGATCACGTGGACTTCGTCGGGGCTGAGATAGGCACAGCCGAGCGGCGGTAAGCGAACGGTGCCAGTTCCGTCGTCCGCCACCACGCACGGCCCCTGCGCGAGGCTCACGTGTGGCAAGACGAGAATGAAGACGGCCAGCGCGGTGAGGGTTAGAATCCCCCCGTCGCGCAGTCGCAACCTGTTGTGGACATCTTGCATGAGTCCTCCCTCGACACCTTCTCGGCGCCGGGAATCCCTCACGCTCAGCCGGCCGTCGAGGGTGCTTGCGGGCAGGGCAACAACAAGCGAGCGGCTGTTCCAACTACTCAAATCAGTCTAACGCGAGGGTGCGGCACATTGCAATGAGGCGCCATTACGCTGTACGCCGCTTCGTTGGATGCCATTTCAATTGGCAGCGCCGCTCTCTGCATCGCTGATAGCGGGCATAACCGGGCTTGGCACCGCCGGCGCTACGCACCGGCAACATCAATAGTGCACAGCCAGCCAAACGGTGGTTTCGTCCGGGTCCGTCCACTCGACTCGGTGCCGTGCGTGCCGCGGAATGATCAGATAGTCGCCCGGCCCGAGACGTACCGGCTCGGCTTCGCCCTCGAAAACGACGACGGCTCGCCCCTGCATCACCAGAACGAACTCGTCAGTTTCCTGATCGTACCAGAACCCTTCCGGTGAGCGCTGACCACGCGAGACGATTCGCTCGATGCGAACCTCGGCCGACGTCGCAAGGATCTCCGTCAACTCTTCGGGAAGCTCGGCCGGCAGTTCTTCCAGCAGGCTGTGCTTTCGAGGCGCCACGTTTCAATTTGATCTCAAAGCAAGCCCGACCGCCAGCAATCCGCGCAACACGAACGCCGAGCTAGCGGAATATGCCCTCGAGTACGAATTACGGCCCGCCACGCACGGCACGGATGTAGTTGCCCAAGCCCTTGTAGTTGCTACCCGGAAACCCGTCGCTGACGCGAACACGGTATGCGTCGGTTCGATAGCTGGCTTTGGTAGATGCCGACCAGTACCAGTCCACGGTGAGCGGATTGAAGATCGGATCGAGGCACGGACTCTCTTCACAAGGGTACGACTCGAGAAGAATGGTCTGCAGTTCCTCTATCGTGGGCAGCCGCCAACCACAGTGATTGGCGAAGCACCCCGTATCGGTCGGCCCCGCCGTACCTGGAGCGCCTGGACCTGTGGGCAGATTCAGCCTGGACAGGAAGTCCGTGAACGCAGTACCGTTGGGCGCCGTGTAAGGGTCAAGGCCGATGTTCCACGTGTAGGTATTATCCACGTCGTGCGGATTGTTGTAGTCCGCTCCGCCGCCAACACCGTCCTTCTTCTCCCACTCCAGACCTGTCTGGTTGTCTATGATCGTTTCGCCGGTGTCCACGAACCGCTGCGTCGTGGTGGTCGTGTTAGAGGTCGTTGTCGATGTCGTGCTACTCGTCGTGGTCGTCGGCACCCCTTTCACGCCTTGTGTGCACAAAAACTTGCTCTTGAACTTGGACAGCACTCGCGTACCGAACTGATCCGTTATCTGCTGCTCGCTGATGTCGTTCGGCGGTTTCGGGCATTTCAGTTTGTAGCAGAACACGTCCTTCTCGAACTCGGAGTCCTGTATCTCGACCTGGTTGGCAGGCTCGTCGTCCACGAGCAGCTCGTGGAGATCCTTGTCGGACGGGACGCAGAAGAGCTTGGCCTTGCCTTTGACCTTACACTGGTCGGGAGGGTCGAAGGCATCCTGCACGGCGTCCAAGGTAAACATTGCCTGGGTCTTTTGTGAGTCCTTCGCCTTGAAGCAAGTCAGATGGTTGTAAATCGGCCCTTCCTCCTGGGCGTGGGCCGGCTGCGACAGTATTACGAAAACGAGCCCGCCAACGAGCAAGCTCGACAAAAGGACAAGATATCGCCGTGACATAGTTTACCCCTCTAGTCCGCTTGTGAACGTATCGAGCGGCGAGGCAGAGCGCCGGAGAAGGGACGCGAGGACGTGGGTGCGACCGCCGCCCGGACTATACAGCATCGCCCGGCAATACGTCCAGGGGATCTGTGCTGGCCCTACGGTAAGCACAGGGAGAAGCGCAGTCCCACGGCGGCCGTGGGAAAGGGGAAACGACCATACCCTATGAGCAACGATGCTCTTCGCAGCTATCCGAGAACCCAGACCGCGGGAGGCGCCGCCCTCCCACCCTGCGGCGCGAGCTTATGGGCAGAGGAAGCGCTGCACCCGTGGGACTCCCGAGACCATGCCTGTTTCGATGGTGTAGACGCTGTCGCCGCCGGCAGCGGTGCCGATCAGACTGGCCTTCTCGAATGTGCCCGGGTCCAGGCCCGCCCTTCCCCACTGCACGGTCAGTATTCCCTTCGTGATTCCCAGCACCGCCGACTTGACTGGCTCGGGCAAGTACACGCGCGTGCCAACAGCACCCATGCTCGCCTGAAAGATTCCGGCTTTCGCCATCAGGCTCGCACCGAACGTATCCGAGTGGGCTAGCGTTCCGGCTTGTGTGTAGAGTTGCAGTGTCGTCGATCTGAAGTTATCCAGCGCCACCGTAACCAGCGAACTGCCTGCCGCGATTCCCACGGGTGACTCCGGCAAGGCAACCGAGAGGGTCACGGCCCAATCGTCGAGTTGCGTACCGCTCTGGTCATAGGTGATCACATGCGCGGCAATCGGCTGCAGCATGAAGATCTTGTCGCCGTCGGCGGCCACCGGCCCCACGTCGGTGACACTCCAGTCGTCCAGGTAGTTGCCGTCCGAGTCGAACTTCTGAATCTTGCCCGCGCTGTCGGCTACATAGATATTGTCGTCCTCGTCTACCGCGATACCGACCGGTCCGGCAAATGCACCGCCCGCGCCAGCCGAGCCGTCCCATGTCGCCAGTGCGGTCCCGGTCGGTGAGAACTTCTGGATCTCGGTGCCGACGGCCACATAGACGCTGCCGCCGAAGTCGGCCGCGATCACGATCGGCGTGGAGGCCAACGGCCAGGTGTCGGCGAACACCCCGCAGGGCGTCACACCCAGCGCAATCGGTCCGAAGTCGGTAAACCCACTCGGAACGCCGGTCACTTCCGAGAACACTTTGGTGACGGCACCGCCGTATCCAAAGCTTCCATACGCGGCCAACCCGACATCCTCCGGCGAGCCGGCGCAGCCGATGGCATGGTTAAAGACAAAGACGTTCTCCAACACGCCGTCGCCGTTCAAATCCTTGGGCGAGCGCGTGAGCGTCTCCTCACCGTCCACCACCACGGCGATGCGAGGCGGTGCGAGTCTACCGTTGATGAGGAGCTGCCCGATCACCGTCGTCGTCGCCGGAGAACACGACGGGAAGTAGTAGCCGAGCTCGCACATGACGCCCGACGCGGAGATTTCGGTCTCACCGTTCTGTACGGTGCCCGTGCCAGCCAGCACGTACTCATCGATAGAGTCGTCGTAGTATAAGATATCGACGCTGTTACCGTCGCTGAGACCCGAGAAAGGGTTCGGGAAGACGAGGTCACCACAGGGGCTCACGTCGGTCCCTGCCGGGGCAACGAGGATCATGACTTTCGTGGCGTAGGCTGCCTTCATGCCCCTCGGACGATCCGCGCGCTTCACCTCCGAAATCGTCACGTCCTGGGGCGAGATGATATCGGGCGGGAATGTCACGGTCGAGCCTGCCGGTATCCTGGCCCTGGCGGTGCCACCGACACTCAGTGGCGACGTCTGGACGATCGTCGGTGCACCTTGAACTCCATCGCTCACACCCTGCGCCGTGGACAGGTCGATCGCGACCAGAGGAACCACCCGGAGAGCGTTCTCTCCCGCCTTGATCCCTATTCGAACCGCACGGCCGGCATAGACGACACCACCGGAGGGCGTCCTAAGAAATTTGACTATCTGTGCGCCCAGACTTATCGGCATGCGGAAGTAGCCGGTCCGTGTTCTCGCTCTGCATACTCCAGCCGGGCACAACGTAGCGACCCGAATACCGCTCAGCTTTTCGCCGGCACGATTGATGACGTAGCCCTGAATCATGGCCCTCGGAGTCACGCGAGCCCGCCCGCCGCGCTTGTAATCGCTCTCCTCAAAGTCGTACTGCCCGAGGTCATCGCGGATCTCTATCGTCAGAAACTCGGGCGGCGCCGTGGCCGTCTTGCTCGCCTTCACCTGGAACTTGTACTGGTCGGGCGTACCAGTCGGCGACACAATGAATTTCTTCACCTGATTGAGATCCTTCGAGCTGTACTTGGCACCGCCGTTGCCTAAGACCTTAAGCTCACCAGCGGCGATCTCCGTGATCACATCGCCGAAGGTAATGCGCGCTTCGTCGTTCACGAAATCGAGACCGTCGTTGGCCGCACCGAGCGTGAACGTTCCTTTGGCCTGGAACTTCGCCTTGTAGAGCTTCTTGGGAACATCGGTTGCCTTTGGTGCCTTCTTGAGCCCCTTGTACTTCGTCTTGTCGATGACGAAGGCCTGGAACTCCTCTGCTTGCACGACGGCGGGACCGGACAAGATGCACAACCCCACGATCAAGAACGCTAATGCTGATTTCCTGGCCATATCTCGACTCTCCCCTCCCGCTCAACCAGGCAGCTGAGCGAGGGCACTGTAAACCGGCAACCGACCTGCACTTGCGCGCAGCCAAGCTGCCAATACTCAAATTGTCGGTGCTCCCCCCGAGGCGTCTCACCACAGGCACGCTGCCAAGAAGTGGGCGAGTCTTGACGCGGCTGGACGTCGTGCTCCGTATCGTGATCATCGGACCTACAGGTCCATTACCACGTCGTTTCATACGCCACCGCCGCTGCCCTTGTCAACCCCGTTCTCATCTGGGGTCATCCAGGGGGTCAAGTCGCGTCTAAGGGGTCAAGTCGCGCCATTCGACAACTCTCCTCTACGCGGCGGGACCACTGCGAGACACGCGTTCGGCGACACCGTTTTGTCCCGCCCCTCGCCCTCGAGCCACCGATCGAACTGGTGCCGGAGCGGGGATCCAAACCCACGAGCCCCGAGCCAGCGAGGGGCGAGGCACTGCGGAATATCGGAACGTCGGGAGGATAGTCGAACACGCGCACCGGAGTCGCGACGCTACGTTAGTCGGCGCCATGTGTTAGACTCCGCCGATCGACCGGACGCCACGACGTCCCGTCGCTGCCAAGGAGAAGTTTCATGAGAGTGGAATGCACGCGCGAGGGCCGAATCTTCGTCATTACGATGCGCCGCGAAGACAAGCGCAACGCGATCGATGCGGAGATGACTGCGGCTCTGGACGCGGCACTGAACGAGTTGGACGACGACCCCGAGCTTTGGGCGGGCATCTTGACCGGCGGCACTCGCGCGTTCTCGGCCGGCACCGATCTGGCCGCGGGTCCGGGCGATCCGACCG
>PIVZ01000789.1 GCA_003354045.1 bacterium | reverse complement strand
TATACTATACTAGTCGTGCGTACTTACTCGCTCTCCGCCGCACCGGACGAATATTGCTACCGGATCACCGTGAAGCGAGAGCCCTTGGGCGTCGCGTCGCGCTTCCTCCACGATCAGGTCCGCGCAGGACAGGTGCTGGACGCGCGCCCGCCACGGGGCGAGTTCGCGCTCGATACGTCTGGCGATCGGCCCGTCGTGCTGCTCTCCGCCGGCGTCGGTGTCACGCCCATGGTGAGTATGCTGGGCGCTCTTCAGAAACGTGACGAGCGCCGCATGGTCTGGTTCGTCCACGGCGCCCGCAATAGCCGCGAGCACGCACTCCGAGACAACGTCCGTTGCGCGGCCGCAGGAAGCGAGCGGGTAACCGTACACGTCGCCTACAGCCGCCCCGACCCCGGCGACGTTCGCGGACGTGACTACGACAGCGAGGGTCGCGTGGACGGCGCGCTGCTAGACGCGTTGCTGCCGGATCTGGAGGCCGATTTCTACCTGTGCGGCCCGCCGCCCTTCATGGGCTCGTTGCTCTCCGCACTCGCCGAGCGCGGCGTAGCGGAGGAACGCATCCACACCGAGACCTTCGGCCCCTCTTCGGGGTAGCATACAAGCCCTTGTCGGGACTCAGGGCGATTTCAGGCATACTGCTCCTGAGACGACACCCGAGCCGCAATGCACTGGACCCTCGCCATACTTGCCACGCTCGCCTCGGCGACGCTCTACGGAACGCCCTACCCGCCGTTGTCCTGGGAGTGGACGTCGTGGTTGTTGCTGGTGCCGTTGTTCTGGGCTCTGCAGCGCTCCTCCACACGCACCTCACTGTGGTGCGCCGCGCTTTGGGGAATCACGGCCGCCTACGCAAGTGCCGATGCGCTGCCCTGGACCACGGCCCACTACTACGATCAACCCTTGTGGATCGGATTCGGGTTCTTCGTGCCGATGGCCGCGGTCACCACCAGCACGGTGATGGTGCCGTTCGCGCTGGCGCTTCGAAGCTTCCGATCCTACGGCGCCCACGTGCGACCCCTGCTCGCCGGCGCAGCCTGGGTTGCCTATGAACTGCTGCGCGCCCGCGTGCTGGGAAACCCCTGGGCCGATCTCGGCTACGGACTGGTCGGCCACGAAACGTTGGTACAGATTGCCGATGTTGCCGGAGTCTTCGGGCCGAGCTTTCTGGCGGCGGCGGCCAACGCTGCGGTGCTCGAGCTATTGCTGGCCGGACGCGGCCGCGACCTGAGACACGCGGTGGTCGGTGCGGTGCTGGTCGCCGGCTGTATCGCCGGCGTCGCGGCCTACGGACATATGCGCCTGAGCGCGGTGGTGGGCGGAGTCGAGCGAGCGCCGGCCGAAGCCGGAGAACCATTGCAGCAAGGCGAGACGGCAGACGCCGCCACTTCCATCCTGATCGTCCAGGGCAACGTCGACCTGGGCTCGCAATGGCGTGATGAACTCTACGGGAAGACTCTCGACACCTATGTATCGATGACGACCGAGGCGCTACGCGAACGATCCGCGGCAATCGTCGTGTGGCCGGAGAACGCGATGACGTTCTTCGTCGAGCGAGAAGCGCTGTATCGCGCTGCGCTGGCAGACATGCTTTCCGTGCGCGGCGCGCAGCTGATCGCCGGTGGGCCGCGCACGACCGATGATTCGCCAGGCGGAGCCAAAACACCCGCGCCCACCGCTTACTACAACTCGGCCTTCCTGCTCTCGCCCGAGGGTCAGGTGCTCGGGCACTACGACAAACGACAGTTGCTGCCCTTCGCCGAGTATTTTCCCGTGCCCGCCCTTGACTTCTTGCGCCGCGATTTCGGCGAGGCAGTCCGGGCCGGAATGACATACACGAGAAAAGTGGAGTCCCAACCAACCGAGTACGGCTGGAACGAGGTGTTTGCCCTCGATTTCCGCTACACTTTTCAAGGCACCGATCTCAGCATCGAATACGCCGACGGCGAC
>PIVZ01000200.1 GCA_003354045.1 bacterium | reverse complement strand
TGCCGGTCCGCTGCAAGGCCTTGTTATGACACCGGAGACATTGCGGACACAACGTCGTACCGACGAAGTTGTAGATGCTGTGGCGAAATCGAACGAAGGCGTAGTGCCCGCAGAGCGAATCGAGCAGGTGATCTACCTGATTCGTTCGGAAAAGGTGATGCTGGATCACGATCTCGCCTCATTGGTATGGCGTCACCACCGGAGCGCTGGTCCAGGCCGTCAAGCGGAACCCCGAGCGTTTCCCAGCGGACTTCATGTTCCAACTCTCCGCTGGGGAGTTCGCCAACTTGAAATCACAAATTGTGATCTCAAGTTGGGGCGTACGACGCACCGCGCCGTACGCCTTCACAGAACAAGGCGCCGCAATGCTGTCTGGCGTCCTGCGAAGCAGTCGCGCGGTGGCGGTGAACGTCGAGATCATGCGCACGTTCGTCCGACTGCGCCGACTTCTGCTCTCGCAGGAAGAGTTGGCGCGCAAACTGTCCGCACTGGAACGCCGATACGACCGCCAATTCAAAGCCGTGTTTGATGCAATCCGACAAATCATGGCACCCAAGGTTCCACCCAAGAGTCGGCGAATCGGATTCCGGCCAAATGAGTCATAACGCCGCGCGTGAGTGGCCGGCGCACGACTTGCGACCGCGGTTGAACGCGTCATGCCGGGCCACTCGACGCGCTTGTTATGACATGCTCGGCATTGAAGGAAGCCACTTCCGCACTATACCGATGGTGCCTATGGCACGCTCGCAGGACAAGGTTGAAGTGCCCGAGCGAATCGAAGCCTCGATCTATCTGATCCGGAAGGAAAAGGTGATTCTGGATCACAATCTTGCCTCGCTGTACGGAGTGCCTACGAAAGCCCTCGTCCAGGCGGTGAAGAGGAACACGGCGCGCTTCCCGCCGGACTTCATGTTCCAGCTATCGGAGGATGAGTTCGCGAACTTGAGGTCACAAATTGTGACTTCAAGTTGGGGCGGTCGCCGAAGCCCACCATACGCCTTCACCGAGCAGGGCGTGGCCATGCTCTCAAGCGTGTTACGGAGCGCCCGTGCCGTGACCGTCAATATCGAGATCATGCGGGCGTTCGTCCGGTTACGCCGACTGTTGCTGTCCCAAGAGGAACTCAGCCAAAAGCTTCTGGCGCTGGAGGGCCGATATGATCGCCAGTTCAAGGTCGTATTCGATGCGATCCGGCACATCATGTCGCCAGACGTCCCGCCGAAGCGTCAACGTATTGGGTTCCGATCCGATGAGTCATAACGTGGCGACAAGCGGCGGGCAGAGCCCGTCGGCTTCATCACGGAGTTAGACCGTATCGTTGCTCCACTTTCGACAGGTACTCCATGGCAGCTGTTTCCGCCGGGCATCCGTCTTCCGCGCCATTCGAATCCGAACGTACCGTTCGGTAGAGTTCAACGCAGGATCGAACGGCGCGCAGGCATTCAACAGCGTCATAGCTCGCAATGGTCCGGCGCAACTCACGGCCAAATTCTGGCGCCACCATCTCGATCTTTCGCACCCCCACTGGGCAACCACCGGCACGACTGAGGCCTAGTGGGCCAAGGACGGTCGTCCGCAAGAACGACAGAAAGTCGATTGCCTCAAACAGTTCACCCCGACCGATCTTTGCGGCGGCGTAGTGAACCCAGACCCAGAAACGCTCCTCGATCCACTGTGGATCGGGAACGGGAGACTTCGCTATTCCGCGGGTGAGGGCCTCGGCAAGACGCCCATCTCTCTGCCAGAGGACGACTGGGTCCTCGACTCTCTGGGCGACATCCTCCAGCAGTACGAACTTCAGATCGACATGCAGGAGCGGGTCATTGTAAAGGCAGATGAGCAGCCGCGGTTCGCCTACATGTTCCCCAGTGAACGCCGCGAGGAGGTGTCCGAGCGAAGCGGCGATGGTGTGGCGACCGGCCATAACGTCCGAGTACACCGCTGGCTCAACAGCGATGACGAGATCCAGATCGCTGAACTCATCCATTGAATTCGTGAGATACGAACCACCCGCCGCAACCCCTACTATTCGGTCGTCGGTCTCTGACCACGCGAGCAGCCTCCCGATGAACTGCCGATGTGGCTCTGGGACAGAACTGGGAAGGTTGCTGGTCATTCGGCCTCTGTTGGTCTAACGCGAGCCGTAAGCTGTAGCGGCCGTCTTCTCAGCGTTACGCATTGACGCGGCGGTACTCACGGCCGCTAGCAGCTTGACGGCATTGTTAGGTGTCATATTCGCCACCAGTCTAGCTGTGATAACGGATTTGAGTGGTGCGGTTGGATTTTCGGTAGTGCGCCGCGTGGAATTGCCAGTTCCTCCCAATACTCCGACGGCGTCATGAGGCTGATGTCCTTCGCATGAGGGCGGAGGCGTCTGACGAAGTCGTCGTCGAACGACAGGAGATATGCGAGTCCAGCTAGCTCCGCCTCGGCCAGCACCGCACAATCGCGAGTCCGCGAATGATGGTTCTCAAGCTCTGCGCGGCGCTGCCTAAGGAGATCCAAAGGTGGCGGGTTAACGATTTCCTCCAAAAGGACATCTTGTACGGCATCGTGCGCTTTCCGCCGCCCTGGATCACGAATGGCATCGCATTCTTCTCGAACCGTCGGCAGCAAGGTGTACGGCTGCCCGGTGTAGAGATACGCAAGGAGCATCGACGCGCGCTCGCGTGCAAGGGGCGTCGGATCGGTACGGGGGTCGAAGCCGTTCCACATCGCCTCCATGAAATATGTCACGGCGTTCGAGTCCGCGGCGATACCATAATCAATGCCCACTTTGACACCTAACAGTAAGTATACGGAACTAGGTTATCGAATACACTGTTCTGGGTACGGGCGCGTAGCGTCACAGCAATGCCTCTCGATCTTGCCGACATCTTTGCGCTTTTGTCTACCCTCATGATCAGCATTCCCAATATCCCAACCTGTAAGTTGGATATCACAATCACATCGGCGTTGCCCCCGCATATGCGACCCGTGAGAGGTTGACAGACCGCGCACTGGCTACACCTGCGTTCTCTATGCCGCTATGGAGCTGCAAACAATGAGCTAGATCACATTGTCTTAGCGCTTGGCTGTGGGCACAGGTCGGCCGGCACTTGCGGGGCCGGCTCGCCGAGATCGTCGGCGGGGCTTCGGACGGCACCCCAGCCACGGTTGAGGACATGCGTGTAGATCATCGTCGTCGAGACATCTCGGTGGCCGAGAAGCTGCTGGACGGTTCTTATGTCATAACCGGCTTCCAGAAGGTGCGTGGCAAATGAATGACGAAACGCGTGCGCGGTAACCCGCTTGGACAGTCCCGCGGTCCGAGCAGCGGTGCTAACGCCCCGCGCCTACTTCTTCTTCCGCCCCCGCACCGCCTTGCTCGATCGCTTATCGAAAACCGCCCGCACCTCCCCGGCGAAGCTCGGCTCGAGATACGCCGCGAAGACGAGGAAGCAGTGGTGCCCACCTTCAACAATATCTGCCTGCGTAAGATCCGGAGTCCCACGCGCGTTGACCAGATACCGGATCCAGTTCGTCCACAGGATGACCGCGTTGGCGGAAAGGCGCGCCAGGTCGTTGGGAGGGTCGGGTAACAACATGTGGTCCTGTTCGATCAGGCGGTCGAAGAGGATCTCGAACTTGCTGCGTAGCGTTCCGTTGAGCTCGCGGAAGGACTCGGCCAGCACCGGGTCGCGCTCGACCAGCTCGTCGATGTCTCGGAAGAAGAACCGGAAGTGCCACAGGACCTCGATTCCGCGCAGATGGTAGCTGCCGAGGTCGGCGGCGGTGACGACGTCGTCGCGTCCGATGGGCAGGGCCTCGCGGATGGTGGCGGCGGCCTGGGGGAAGATGGCGCGCACGATCTCCTCGCGGTTGGCGAAATGATAGTAGAGATTTCCAGGACTTATGGAGAGGTGGGCCGCTATGTGGTTGGTCGTGACGCTGTGCGTCCCACGCTCATTGAACAGGTGCAGGCTCTCGTCGATGATCCGTTCGCGGTTCCCCATCCCTTTCTCCCGCCGGCCGAAGAATACTCTTGACGTAGGTCCGGCGCTAGAGTAGTTACTCTATTAATTAGAGTAATTACTCTCGAAGGGCAAAGCCCGCCAGCCTGCTACCGGGCAGGGGCGGCGAGAGGGAGCCGGCCACAGCCATGTCCATCGCCACGAACGAATCCCCGACAATGCCGGTGCTTCCGCGTGTGCGCGGGTCCATACGGACCAAGATCCACGGGCAGCGAGCGGCGGCGGCGAACAGCGAGAGCGTGGTTCGAGGCGCGGCGCGATGCGAAGGCCACGGCCACAAAGGCCTGCACAACAAAGTAGTCCTCGCGCGGCTCGGCCCCATCACCCTGGTCAACTTTGGTCTGATCACTGCCGTCGGCGGAGCGCTCGCCGCCTGGCTGGGGCTTGCCCGCCTCCATCAGGCCGGGCTCGCGCCCGAGCGCTACGCCACTCTGATGTTCATCTCGATTCCGCTTCTCGCGGTCATCGGTTCGAGGATCTTCAGCCTTGCGCTCGACTGGCGCGCCTTTCTCGACTCCCCCGTGCGCGAGCTCTCCAAGCCGGCCTTCGCCTTCCACGGCGGATTCATCGGCGCCACTGCCGCAGTAGTCGGCATCTCTTGGTACGCTGACATCAGTCTTCTCATGCTTCTCGATGCCATGGCGCTGGCCTTCCCGTTGGGACACGCGATCGGCCGCCTGGCCTGTCACACATATGGCTGCTGTCACGGCCGGCCGACCAAGTTGCCGCTAGCGATCCGCTACACGAACCCCGAATCCAAGGCGATCCGCCTTTCGGGAATGGGCGGCGTCCCGCTTCACCCGACACAGTTATATAGCGCGTTCGGCAACTTCGCGTTGTTCCTCGTCTTGACGGCCATCGCGCTTGGAGACGTTCGCGTCGGACAGCTCTCGGCCACTTTTCTCATTCTCGGCTCCACCGGGCGCTTCCTGACCGAGTTCATCCGCGGCGAGCCGGTCTCGAAACGGTTTGGACTCACGCCCTTTCAGTGGGTCGCCATCGGACTGTTTACCTGCGGCCTTGCCACCGCATACGTCGCCTCGGGCAACGCGGCGCACGCGGCCTTTGCCGACTTCACCTTACTGGCGGAATCGCTCCGCTACTCATCGGGAACTATCTATCCACTGCTGGTGGCCGTCGTGATCTTCGTCTCCTTCGGAATTCACGGACGCCAGGTGGGCACCTTTGGCTCGGCAGCGCTCGCAGAGCGTGACGCCTCGAACGCAACGGAGGACTAGCGATATGGCTGAAAACCTAGGGAAATGGGCTGACGGATACAGGGAAAAGTGGACCTGGGATCGGGTCACCTGGGGCGGCCACTCGGTCGATTGCTACCCCGGCGGCTGCATGTGGCGCGTATACACAAAGAACGGGAAGATCGTCCGCGAAGAGCAATCCGGTGACTATGCTCCGGTCGAGAAGGGCATCCCGGATATGAACCCGATGGGCTGCCAGAAGGGAGCCTGCTGGAGTCACTGTCACTACTCACCGGACCGCGTCACCCATCCGCTAAAGCGCGTCGGCGAGCGCGGCGAGGGCAAGTTCGAGGAAGTCTCCTGGGACGAGGCCTTGGAAGACATCGCCTCGTCGATGATGGATGCCATCGAGGAGTTCGGCGGTGAGTCGATCCTGACGCTGCTCACTCCCGAGGTAGGCGCCATCCCGGCTCGCCAGCTCGCGGTGCTTCTCGGCACGCCGATGACCGATGGCAATGCGGAGTTCCAGGACTTCAGCCCCGGCTGGCATATCACCTGGGGACTGTTCAACCCGACCTCTTCAATGGACGACTGGTTCCTGGCCGACCTGACGCTCATCTGGCACGCCAACCCGGTCTACACGAACATCCAGTGGTACCACTACGTCTCCGAGTCCCGCTACAACGGCGGCGAGGTGGTGACGATCGCGCCGGACTACAGTCCCTCCGCGATCCACGCCGACTACCATATGCCGGTTCGCATCGGCACGGACGCCGCTCTGGCCCTTGCGATGTGCAAGGTGATCATCGACGCCGACCTCTACAAGAAGCAGTTCATTCAGGAGCAGACCGACTTGTCGCTGCTGGTGCGCAAGGACACCGGGCATTTCTTGCGCGGTAACGAGGTCATGGAGGGTGACCGCGACGACCAGTTCTTCTGGTGGGACACGCTTGGCAACGTATTGGCCGCGGCGCCGCGTGGGACCCTGGCCATGAGCGGCGTCGATCCCGCTCTAGAGGGTTGCTTCACGGTTCCGCTCGCCGATGGCAGCACGGTGGAGGTGGAGCCGGTCTTCGTTCTGCTGAGAAAGCATCTCGAAGACTACACTCCGGAGAAAGCGGGCGAGATCTGCGGACTGCACCCGGACAACATCCGCAAGCTCGCCCGCAAGGTAGCCACCCGCAAGACCAAGATCTTCATCGGCTGGAACTCGGGCAAGTACTATCACGGCGATCTGATGGAGCGGGCGATGGCACTGCTGCTCGGGCTCACCGGCAACTGGGGCAAGAAGGGCACCGGAACGCGCTCGTGGGCCTTCCTCGGTATGGACGGTCAGGTCTTCCTGCCTCGTAAGGAAGGCCCGGGGCAGGCGGCGGCACAGAAGCTCTATGCCGAGATGATCATGATGCGGCGCATGCTCGCCGCGGAAGATCCGACGATGACGATGGAGATGATGCAGAACCGCGGGGCGGAGATGGCCGCCGAGATGGCCGGCATGGGCAACACCATTCCGCCGGCCTTCCTGTGGTACTACCATTACGGCTACAAGGAACGCTGGAACAATCCCGACAATCTCGATCCCACCATGAAGCGCAGCTTCGATGAGTACATCAACGAGGCGATGGACAACGGCTGGTGGGATCCGAGCTACACCAAGACCTACGAGGAAGTGGAGCCGCGTGTGCTGTGGGAGGCCGGCGGCAACATGCTCAGGCGCCAGCGCGGCGGCCAGAAGCTGCTGCTCGAGCACCTGTGGCCGAAGCTAAAGATGATTGTCTCGGTGGACTACCGAATAACGACTACGGGGCTTTACTCGGACTACATCCTGCCGGCAGCCCAGCACTACGAGAAGCTCGGCCAGGGTATGCCCTCGGTGCACCACTTGAACTTCCTGCTCTGCGACCGCGCCACGGAGCCCGAAGGTGAGGCGCTCCCCGACTACGAGATAGCCAACCGGTTGCTCGAGAAGATCGAGGCAGAGGCCAAGAAGCGCGGCGTACTGGAGTACACCGACCGCAAGGGCAACGTGCGCCGTCTCGACGACCTGGTTAAACGGGCCACACTGGGCGGCGCCCTGCGCGACGAGGACACGCGTTTCGACGAGATCGTTCGCGACAGCGCCACCTACGGTGTCATTCCGAAAGACACCACGCTCGATACTTTGCGTGAGAAGGGCAAGGTGCGCTACACGAACTGGGGCATGGTCGGCCACGGCATCTCACAGGCCTCGACCATCAAGCCCGACGAGGTGCACAATCCGCTGCGCTGGCACACCGAGGAGAAGGTGCCCTACGACACGATGGTTAGGCGCGCGCAGTACTACATCGATCACCCGTGGTTCATGGAAGCCGGCGAGGTGCTGCCCACGCACAAGGAGCCGCCACCGCACGGTGGCAGGGGCCGGCGCTTCCAGATGACCAGCGGACACAACCGCTGGAGCATCCACTCGATGAACCTCACCAACAACGTCATCCAGAACACCCATCGCGGCGAACCGTTCGTGTTCATCAACGATGCGGATGCCGCCGACCTCGGCATCGAGAACGGTGCAAAGGTCAAGGTGGTGAGCGACGTTGGCGACATGGTGATCGAGGCCAAGCTAACGCCTGCGGCGAGCCCCGGGCAGATAATCGTTTACAACGGTTTCGAGCCCTACCAGCACAAGGAGTGGTGGGGGCAGGCCGACTTGGAGCCGGGTCAGATCAAGCACCTGGGGTTGGTCGGCAACTACGGGCA
>PIVZ01000788.1 GCA_003354045.1 bacterium | reverse complement strand
GGCCCCTTTGCCAAGGAGGAAGTAGGTGCGCGCCAATGCGTACCGGTATCCGGGTGATGAGGAGCGCTCGGCGGGTATGGCCTCGATCATCGCCAGGGCCTTGGAACAGGCATTGCGTCCCTCATCAGGCTCGCCGGCAGCCCAACAGGTCGTCGCAATCTCGTTGTGGATGCCGGCAATATCCAGCTCCAGCTTTTGGCCACCACTCCCGATCTCACCCAGGAGCTGTTGGTACATGCCGAGTGCCTGGGCATACGCCGCTCGGGCTTCTTGAAAGTGGCCCAGCCCCTGGTGGATGTCGCCTATGCGGCGGTTGGCCTCGGCGACCCTCTGACGGAGTTGAGCGTCATCGCCTCCGTGCTCGGCAAGGCGATCGTAGAAGATGAGCATGTGTTCCAGTAGGCTCGCCGCCTCTTTGGAGAGGACCGGTTGTATCGGTACGTCGATCTCCTCCCCGTCCGTGCTCTCTACCGTCAGCTCCGACATCGATATGACGCGCTTGGGAGCGAACTGCTCGAAGATCGTGTCGACGGCCTCGAGGGCGAGTTCTGATGTGGCCTCGGCTCGTTGCCGCTCGCGAGATTCACCGGCGAGCGCATTCCTTACCTGCAATTCCGCGTTCTTCGTGCGCACGTATCCCACGCTCGCCACGACCGCCACGAGTAGTAGGAGCATGAGCGCGGTTCCGGCTAAGCTCGCGATCGCTCGGTTGCGCCGACACCAACGCAACAAACGCTCAGGAGCACTGGTCCGCCGTGCTTGGATCGGTCGGTCCTCGAGAAAGCACTGCAAGTCGCCGACCATTTCGCCGGCCGACTGATACCGATGAGCCGGCTCACGGGCGATCGCTTTCAGAACGATGGTCTCTAAGTCGCGGGGAACTTCAGGATTCACCTTGCGGGGCGGCGTCGGCTCTTCTTGTGCGATCTTGCGAATCAGATTGCTTCTGTCGGAATCCTCGTGGGTCGGTTTCAGCGTGAGCAACTCGTATAGCGTCGCCCCGAGGCCGTACACGTCGCTTCTGGCGTCGGCTTCGCCGTGAAGTTGCTCCGGGGCCATGTAGCGCAGGGTACCGACGACGTCGCCGGCCTGGCTTACACCGTCATGCTCCACAGCCTTGGCGAGTCCGAAGTCGGTGATCCAGACGAGACTCTTGAAGTCGACGAGCAGGTTGGCCGGTTTGATGTCTCGGTGAATCGTGCCTTGCGTGTGCGCGTATTCGAGAGCGTCGGCGACCTGCAAGCCGATGTGGGCGACGCTGTGCCAGTACTGAGAGCCCGTGGGTAAGAGCGACCGGTGTGTCGCCGACTCGGCCTCGCCCACGGGTCGGTGGACGGGTGATGTGCCTGGCACATCGTCGCTGCTATCGGATGTTCCGGGCGGCTCCGTGGGGAGAGGTGGCTGAGACTCAGAGCCGGTGGATCCGAAGTCGTCGCTGGGGCCCGCGGGCGCGTCGTGAAGATCCGCTGAGGAGCCGGGCGTCCCGACTCGTTGACGTGGACCAGCCAATAACGCCCGGGCGACGGTTTCCACCTCGCTCGAACGCCGGCTACCCGGGTACGGGCGATCAGCCGGCATCTGCACCGTCTTCGTTACGGCGCCGCTTTGGTCCTGCCCGAGCCGCGCCAGGATCTCGTCCAGCGCCACGCCTCGAATGAACTGCATGACGAGGTAGTGGTATTCCTCCTGCTGACCCACACCGAAGACGGGAACGATGTTGGTGTGATGCAGTTTTGCCGCGGTTCGGGCCTCTCTCTTGAATCGCAACAGGTGCTTGGGTTCGAGCAGCGCCTGCCGGGGCAGCACCTTGACCGCGACGTGACGACCGAGTGACTCCTGCTCGGCCTCATAGACGATTCCCATCCCGCCCCGGCCGATCTCCCTGATGATGCGAAAATCGCCGAGTCTTTCGAGCCGAACGCCGCCGAGCGACGCGCGACCACCGCTGGAGCGCT
>PIVZ01000787.1 GCA_003354045.1 bacterium | reverse complement strand
TTGTCGAAATAGCCCTGGAAGAGCCCCGCTTCGGCAGCCACACGACATATCTCGCCTACCGCGTCATCATAGTTCAAGATCTTGCCGTCACCGTCCAGTTCAACAGGCGGACATTCATTGCCGTCGTCGCCGAGGATCTTCACGTCTGCATCGGTAATCTCCCCAACACTGCCGCGGGGATCCTCCAAGCGTCTGAACGTGCTTATAGCGGCCTCGGTCGAGCCGTACAGCTCGAACATGTCGTCAAGGCCGAGCCACTTGATGAACTTGTCTATATCCGGCTGAGCCGCCCCATTGCCCACCGCGTGGCGCATGTGATTGTCCGGATGCTCGGTGACCTCGGTGCGGATGCGTTCTTCATCGCCCGCGTACTGCTTTTCCAGAGCGGCGAGCACGTAGTGAACGGGCTCGCCGACATAGTTCCAGTAGGTGACTCCATACTCGAGAACGTCCGGGACGAAGCTGCTGGCGCTGAAGCGCTCGCGCATGGCGAAGCTGCCGCCAACCCAGAAGCACGGCATCATGCCTATGAACATGGAGTTCGAGTGAAAGAGCGGCATGCAGGTATAGCCCACAGCGTCTTGACCGAGCTCCAGGTTGGTTGCCACACCGAATCCCGTGGCGAGGAGCTTCATGTGGTTGTTGTTGATGCCCTTGGGAAGCCCGGTGGTGCCAGAGGTGTAAATGACCATGAGGTTGTGGTCGGGTGTCACATTGACGTCCGGGAAATCGAGGCCGCCTTCGGATCGGCCGACTTCGCTGTCCAGACAGACCGAAAGATTCGCGCCATCGGGCACTGCGCCCCCCTGCGTGGGCAGCACCAGTATGTTCTCGGCGGCAATATTGGAGAGGTCGCCTTTGATGCTCTCGACCTTGTCCATGAAGCGCTCGTCAACGACCAGGACACGCGAGCGCGAGTGGTTGATCACGCCGGCCAGAGACTCGCCCCTGAGCCCAGTGTTCACACCGAACACCGTAAGACCTGCGATTCCACAAGCCCCGTAGAGCGCTACCAGCTCCAGATGGTTCTCGAGCAGCATGGCCACGTGGCCGGGCTTCGCTTCGTCTATCGTTCCGAGTCTGCGCAACAGCAGATGCGCCAATCGCGCTGATTCGTCTCTGAATTTCCCGTAGGTCCAGCTCCTCTCATGCTGGCGTACAAAGACTTTCTCGCTCGCTACGGGGTGCTCGGCGCGGGCCTGGATCTGGACGCGTAGCGTAAGATCACCGTCGAACTGAAGGGGCTCACTGGTCACTTCGTTCTTCTCCTATCCTGCTTCGTGTTGTTGGCCACCGTCGATGACGCAGTGCCCGCGCCAACCGACCGGCAGCGGGAACCGACGTCTCCCTTCTCAGGACTTGGCCCGTTTCTCCAATCTCGCCCAGGTGTCACGCAGTGTGGTCGTCCGATTGAACACCAATCTACCTGCGGAGGTATCTGGGTCAACGCAGAAGTAGCCGAGTCTCTCGAACTGGTAGCGGGCACCGGGTTCCGCCTCGGCAAGGCTTCGCTCCAGGCGGCAGCCAGGGAGCGCCTCCAGAGACCCCGGATTCAGGTTCACCGTAAAGTCCTCGCCCGCCTCCACAGCGGTAGGGTCTTCTTTGGTGAAAAGAGTATCGTAGAGCCGGACTTCCGCAGATACGGCGTGTTCGGCAGCTACCCAGTGGAGCGTGCTCTTGACCTTGCGTCCGTCCGGCGAGTCGCCGCCGCGAGTGGCCGGATCGTAGGTGCAGCGCAGTTCGACGACCTCGCCGGTGGCCTCGTCCTTGACGACCCCAACGCAGGTCACGAAGTAGGCGTAGCGCAGTCGCACCTCGCGGCCCGGAGCCAGCCGGTAGAACTTCCTCGGCGGATCTTCGCGGAAGTCGTCGCGCTCGACATAAAGGACCCTCGAGAACGGAACCTTGCGCGTGCCCATCGCGGGATCTTCCGGATTGTTGACGGCGTCGAGCTCTTC